>NZ_JCAFRI010000014.1:0-121788 GCF_059367915.1 Stenotrophomonas sp. YJH_SMC_19 | reverse complement strand
TTGACCGATGTGGAGGTCTTGCAGGCCTCTTTGGCGACCTGCAGTTTGAAACGTGCGTCATATCTGTTCATGTATCCCTCGGGGTTGGATCTGACGTCCAACTCCCGGGGGTCACTTCAAGGATGGGTTTACGGCGTCCCCGCCATCCGACACCACCCCGCCAAGCACACAGAAACCCAGAGCCGACGCCTCAGCTGTTGCCGTTGCTCCGGCCTCTGCGGGCGCCGGGCTGCAAGCCCGGCACCCACCCTGGAACCTCAACAGCAGCGACCACCGTTGCGTCCGCCGTAGCGCGCTTCCTGGCGCTCGCGGAAGAACGTCTTGTAATCCATCGGCTCCTGGTCCGGATGCTTTTCCAGCATGTGCCGGACGTAGTTGTCGTAATCAGGAATGCCACAGCACAGTCGGGCGGTCTGCACCAGGCGCCGCCAGATGCGGCGGTGTGCCTGGTACTGGCCGGCGGGAACCAGTTGCGTGCTCATCACAGATCCACCATTTCATGCGGCTTCAGCGCCACGTATGGGGTCTCGCGGTCGCTGCGCTGAGGATTGCGGCGGGCCGCCAGGATGGTCTTGATCGAATACACCAGCACTGCGCCCACCACCAGCAGGAACAGCGCGGTCAGGCCGGTGTTGACGTAGGCGTTGACCACGATCTGCTTCATCTGCGCCACCGACTTGGCCGGTGCCGTGATGGTGTCGCTGGCGAGGGCGGCCTGGAACTTGTGTGCCTGGGCCAGGAAGCCCTGCGCCGGATTGCTGTCGAAGATCTTGATGAAGCCGGCGTAGGTGGTGCAGATCAGCAGCCAGATGGCCGGCACGGCCGTCACCCACGCATAGCGGTCACGCTTCATCTTGAACAGCACCACCGTGCCCAGCATCAGTGCGATACCCGCCAGCATCTGGTTGGAGATGCCGAACAGCGGCCACAGCGTCTGGATGCCACCGAACGGATCGACCACGCCGGTGTAGAGCAGGTAGCCCCACAGCGCCACGCAGCCGGCGGTACCGATGATGTTGGCGGTCCACGATTCGGTCTTCTTCAGGGCCGGCACGAAGTTGCCCAGCAGGTCCTGCAGCATGAAGCGACCGGCACGGGTGCCAGCGTCGACTGCCGTGAGGATGAACAACGCTTCGAACAGGATCGCGAAGTGGTACCAGAACGCCATCATCGCGTCGCTGCCACTGGGAATCGCTTCGTGCAGGATCTGCGCGATGCCCACCGCCAGTGTCGGTGCGCCACCTGCGCGATGCAGGATGGTCGGCTCGCCAATGGCCGCCGCGGTCGCGGTCAGCTGCTCGGGCGTGATGGTGAAGCCCCAGGTGTTGGTGATGTAGTGCGCCGCCGAGGCCGCATCGGCACCGATCACCGCCGCCGGGCTGTTCATCGCGAAGTAGATGCCCGGATCGATGATCGAGGCCGCCACCAGCGCCATCACCGCCACGAACGATTCCATCAGCATGCCGCCGTAGCCGATGTAGCGCATGTGCGCTTCATTGGCCAGCAGCTTCGGCGTGGTGCCGGAGGAAATCAACGCGTGGAAACCGGAGACCGCACCGCAGGCGATGGTGATGAACAGGAACGGGAACATGCCGCCCTTCCACACCGGGCCATCGCCACTGGCAGCGAACTGGGTCAGCGCCGGCATCTTCAGTTCCGGCATCACAATCAGGATGCCGACGGCCAGCGCGATGATGGTGCCGATCTTGAGGAAGGTCGACAGGTAATCGCGGGGGGCCAGCAGCAGCCACACCGGCAGCACCGAGGCAACGAAGCCGTAACCGATCAGCATCCAGGTGATCTGGGTGCCGGTGAAGGTGAAGGCCGGGCCCCAGACCGGATCGGCGGCGACCTTGCCGCCGTACCAGATCGCGGCCAGCAGCAGGATCAGGCCGACCACCGAAATCTCGCCGATCCTGCCGGGGCGGATGTAGCGCATGTACACGCCCATCAGGATCGCGATGGGCATCGTCGCGATCACCGTGAACATGCCCCACGGGCTTTCGGCCAGCGCCTTGACCACCACCATCGCCAGCACCGCCAGGATGATGATCATGATCAGGAACGCACCGAACAGCGCGATGGTGCCGGGCACCTGGCCCATCTCTTCCCGCACAAGATCGCCCAGGGAGCGGCCGTTGCGGCGGCTGGACAGGAACAGGACCATGAAGTCCTGCACCGCGCCGGCCAGCACCACGCCCACCACCAGCCACAGCAGGCCGGGCAGGTAGCCCATCTGTGCGGCCAGCACCGGTCCCACCAGCGGGCCGGCACCGGCAATGGCGGCGAAATGGTGACCGAACAGCACGTGCTTGTTGGTCGGCACGTAGTCCAGGCCATCGTTGTTGATCACCGCCGGGGTGGCCCGGGTCGGATCCAGCTGCATCACCTTGTTGGCGATGAACAGGCTGTAGAAGCGGTAGGCCACCAGGTACAGCGAAACGGCGGCGACGACGATCCACAGGGCATTGATGTGTTCGCCGCGGCGCAAGGCCACGGTGCCCAGACAGAAGGCGCCGAGCAGGGCGAGTACCGCCCAGCCTATTTTGGAAAACCCTTTCATGAGGTGCTCTCTCCCGGAAAGACAGTCAAAGAGTCCCGCGTGCCCTCGGCAGGGTCAATTGGCACAGGACGAATCGGCGGTAGTACTTTGGTCGTACGCTTGTTGTGCTGACATGCAGCGAACATCAGGGATGGAACAATCGGTTGCGGCGCCGTCCATTGGCGTGCGGCCATGTGGCGTCCATCTTCAGTGGCATCCATCCAACAGGAGTCGCCATGAGCTTTCCCGAACCGGTCCGCGTACTGCGGACCATCCGTGGCATGCCCACCTCCGACGGTGCCGGCGTGCGCCTGACCCGCGTCATCGGCGGCCCGACGCTGCCTGACCTGGACCCGTTCCTGCTGCTCGATGAATTCGGCACCGACCGTGCCGAGGACTACATCGCCGGCTTCCCGGAGCATCCGCATCGCGGTTTCGAGACCGTCACCTACATGCTCGACGGGCGCATGCGGCATCGCGACAACCACGGCAACGAGGGCCTGCTTACCCCGGGCAGCGTGCAGTGGATGACCGCAGGCCGTGGCCTGGTGCATTCGGAAATGCCCGAGCAGGAAAGCGGTCAGATGCGCGGCTTCCAGCTGTGGGTGAACCTGCCGGCGAAAGAGAAGATGACCGAGCCGAAGTACCAGGAGTTCGCGCCCGAGCGCATTCCCGTGGTGCGGCCGGACGCCGGCGTGGAAGTGAAGGTGATCGCCGGCAACGTGGATGGCACGCAGGGCCCGATCGTGCAGCCGGCCACCGATCCGCTGTACCTGGACATCACGCTGGCCCCGGATCGCGCCTGGACCTATGCCTTGCCGGAAGGGCACAACGCCTTCGCGTATGTGTTCGAAGGTGCGGTGACGGTGGGTGAGCAGGACGCGGCGCGCGACGTCGCCCGCCAGGAACTGGCGGTGCTGGGCGGTGGCGAGCAGCTGCATCTGTCGGCCGGCAGCGAGGGTGCGCGGCTGATCCTGGTGGCTGGTCGTCCGTTGCGAGAACCGGTGATGCGCCATGGCCCGTTCGTGATGAACACGCGGCAGGAACTCATGCAGGCCTTCGTCGATTTCCAGGAAGGCAAGTTCTGAGGCGGTGCCGGCCGCTGGCCGGCAACTGCCTGCGGTCACGGCGGATCGAGGTGCCGGCCAGCGGCCGGCACTACCGTCAGGTCGGCTCGCATTGCGGGGATGCTGCAAGGCAGTCATCCCCGCCATCGTCAGTTCCCGGCAGCCACGGCCGACGGGGTCAGGCTCATCCCCTGCGCCAGCTGTTGCAGCGAACCCAGTTCCTGCGCGCTGTCCGGATACAGCGAAATCTGCGCGTAACGCCCTTTGTCGAGCTTGACCACGCTGATGCGGCGCTCGGCATAACCGGGCGGCTGCTGGCCTCCCAGATCGGGCTGGTACCAGTACAGTGATTCACCGCCGAAGCTGCCCTTTTCGTGGCGCAGCGAGCGGTTCAATGGAAGGTTGGGATCGCGTGCACTGAGCATCAGGCTCAGTACCTCGCGGCCATCGCTGGTGCTGGCACGGCAGACCAGGAAATCGGCCTGTGCCTGCTGTTGCCACTGCAGGCCGCTGTTGGCCGGCAATGAAGGACATTCGGTGGGAGCCTGCGCGGCGGCCTGGGCCGCAGCGAAAAGCAGGCTCGACAACACTACAGGCGCGAACTTCATGCATCCCCCAAGGTGGTGTGTCGTGGCTCCGTCGGATGGACCGGCGGCCTTGGCATCCCATCCCCGGATGCCCCGCCGGCCGGCATGTGCACGGACGGTCAACTCAACCTTAACGGAACGTGAGCGATCGCACAAATTGCGGTTACAAGCGTAACCATTGCGGCCGAAGGTCGGCCGCAACGGTCCGCACAGGCCTCAGCGGTCGTTGCCGAGCCACTTGTAGATGATGCCGCCGATCGCACCGCCCAGCAGCGGGGCGACCCAGAACAGCCACAGCTGGCTGACCGCCCCGCTGCCGGCGAAGAAGGCCACGGCGGTGGAGCGGGCCGGGTTCACCGAGGTGTTGGTGACCGGGATGCTGATCAGATGGATCAGGGTCAGCGACAGGCCGATCGCCAGCGGCGCGAAGCCAGCCGGTGCCTTGCCGTGGGTGGCGCCCATGATCACGATCAGGAACACGGCGGTCAGCACCACTTCGCACAGGAAGGCCGCCGCCACGCTGTAACCGCCGGGCGACAGCGCACCATAGCCATTGCTGGCGAACGCACCGGCCTGGCTGCCGTCGATGGCGAAGCCGCTGGCCCCCGAGGCGATCTGCAGCAGGATGAAGCCGGCCAACAGGCCACCAGCCACCTGGGCGATGATGTACGGCACCAGGTCCTTGGTCGGGAAGCGGCCACCGGCCCACAGGCCGACGCTGACCGCCGGATTGAAGTGCGCGCCGGAGATATGGCCGAACGCATAGGCGCCGGTCACCACGGTCAGGCCGAAGGCGAGCGCCACGCCGAGGAACCCGATACCCAGCGGATTGCTGTCACCGCCGAACTTGGCGGCCAGCACCGCACTGCCGCAGCCACCCAGAACCAGCCAGAACGTGCCGAGGAATTCGGCGGACAAGCGTTTACCCATGCTCATGTGTTGCACTCCTTTGACGGTCGAAAGTGTGATTTATGTCACATTTCAATGATCAGCGGGTGACTGTAGCGTCAACGCCGGGTGCAGGCATACACCTTCGGATGTGTGCAACACGCGATGTTCAGTACTGCGGCAGCGGGATGAATTCCTTGTCGTCGCCCGGAATGGTGCCGAAGCGGCCGGCCTCCCAATCGTGCTTGGCCTGCTCGATGCGTTCCTTCGAGCTGGACACGAAGTTCCACCACAGGTGACGCGGGCCATCCAGCGGCTCGCCACCGAACAGCATCGCCTTCACCGGCGTCTTCGCGCGCAGGCGGCCACGTGCGCCGGCTTCGGGAATCACCAGATGCTGTGCAGGGATGTCCACGCCATCCAGCTGTGCGTCGCCTTCGAGGATGTACAGCGCGCGCTCGCGGTGGCCGTCGTCGATATCGATTTCCGCATCCGGGTCGAGATCGATTGCCACGTTGAGGGTGTCGGCGAACACCTTCACCGGCGATTCCTCGCCATAGGCGCGGCCGGCGATGACGCGCAGCCAGGCACCGTTGCGGCGCTGCTCGGGCAGGGTGGCCGCGGCGTGGTGGTAGAACGCCGGCTCGATCTCTTCATGTGACTTCGGCAGCGCCACCCAGGTCTGCATGCCGTGGATCGGGTTGTCGTGATCGCGGTCCGGCTGCGGCGTGCGCTCGGAATGGGCGATGCCGCGGCCAGCGGTCATCCAGTTGACGTCTCCGGGTCGGATCACCTGGTCCGAACCGAGTGTGTCGCGATGGCCGATGGCGCCCGACCACAGGTAGGTGACCGTGGCCAGGCCGATATGCGGATGCGGGCGCACGTCGATGGCGGTGCCGGGGTGCATGAGCGCCGGGCCCATCTGGTCGACGAACACGAACGAGCCGATGCTGCGCGCCTGCAGGGTGGGGACGGCGCGACGGACTTCGAGTCCGCCGATGTCGTGCACGCGCGGGGCGATGATGGTGGTCATGCGGGCGTTCTCGCTGGCAGGGATCAGGCGGTCAGCATCGCATGCAGCTGTGACGGGCACATGCCCCGTATGGGTAACAGGGTGTTCCAGCCAACGGCGCAGCCGCTCGTGGCTGTGGGGTTGGTCGCGTAAAGCAAAAGCCGCGCTTGGCCGGGCGGGGTGGGTTCGCGGGGGACGCCGTGAATCCGTCCGTGGAGGCTTGGCCGCGGCATCCATGCCGCGGACACCCCCGCGAATCCACCCCGCCCGACCTCTGACAGTTTCCGTGTGCGTCCAGCCACGGAGAAGAAAAAAGAAAATCAAAGTCAAAATCAAACGCTGGTTGCTTCGCTCCTGGTGGCGGCCCAGGTAGCCACCCACCTGTTCGCAGTGATCCACACCGGAATCGAGATTCACCGACCGTCACCGGGAAACTGTCAGGGGTGGGGCGGTGTGGGCAGGCAGGACCGTTGGCGCCATGGATGGCGCCATCGAGCCCCCATGGATGGGTTTACGGCGTGTCCTGCCTGCCCACACCGCCCCGCCCAACAAACAGAAAAGCCAGAGCCGGCTGTTGCTCTGGCTCTGGCTCTGGCTTCGGCGGTTGCCTCTGCGGGCGCCGGGCCGCAGGCCCGGCCGATAAACTCAAACCACCGGTTCGCGCAGGGTGGGGTTGTCCCAGCCCGGGCGCGGGGCGAAACGGTCGCCGTGACGCTGCTGCAGTGCCTTCAGCCGCTCGACGATCGCATCGGCACCGACCGCACGGATGTGCTGGATCGGACCACCGCGGAACGGGGCAAAGCCGGTACCGAAGATCACGCCGGCATCCAGCAGGTCCGCATCGGCCACAACGCCTTCGTGCAGGCACGCCACCGCCTCGTTCAACAGCGGCAGGATCAGGCGGTCCTCAAGATCGGCCGGGGCCTGGTAATCGCTGGCCACGTCCGGCTTCTTCGGCTTGCCGTTTTCCCAGGTGTAGATGCCCTGGCCGTCCTTCTTGCCGCGCTTGTCCGGCTCCACCGTCTGCAAGGCCGCTGGAATCTGCAGGCCCAGGAACGGCGCCAGTTCGCGGCCGACGCCGGCGGCCACGTCCAGGCCGACGGTGTCGATCAGTTCGATCGGGCCCATCGGCATGCCGAACTTCACCGCGGCCCTGTCGATCACCGGGCCCGGAATGCCTTCGGCATACGCGGTGGCGGCTTCCAGCATGTACGGGAACAGCACGCGGTTGACCAGGAAGCCCGGGCTGCCGGCCACCGGTACCGGGAACTTGCCCAGCGCCTTGCAGAACGCGGCCAGGCGGCGCTCGGTCTCCGGCGCCATGCCGTCGTGGTGGATGATCTCCACCAGTGGCATCTGCGCCACCGGGTTGAAGTAGTGCAGGCCAGCGAACTGCGCCGGGCGCTGGATGTGGTCGCGCAGTTCCACCAGCGGAATCGACGAGGTGTTGGTGGTCAGCAGCGCGTCCAGCTTCATCTTCGGTTCCAGCGTCTGGTACAGCGCACGCTTGGCTTCCGGGTTCTCGATGATCGCTTCGATCACCAGGTCGGCCTCGGCCACGCCGTTGCCTTCCAGGTCGGCACGCAGGCGCGCGGCCACGGCGGGGCGCTTGCTCTCGTCGCGCACCTTCTTGGCGAACAGCGCCTGCGCGCGCTCCATGGCGGGGTCGATGAAGCGCTGCTCGCGGTCCTGGAGAGTCACTTCAAAGCCCTTGTAGGCGGCCCAGGCGGCGATGTCACCGCCCATCACGCCGGCGCCGACCACGTGCACGTGGCGGATGCCGGAATCACCACCACCGAGGCCCTTCAGGCGTTCGGTCAGGAAGAAAATGCGGATCAGGTTGCGCGCGGTCGGGGTGCTGGCCAGCTTCACCACCGCGCGGCGCTCGGCGTCCAAACGCGCCTGGATCGGCTTGCCGCCACTGCGCTGCCAGGTGCTGATCAGCGCGTAGGGCGCCGGATACTGGTCCTTCTTGGCCTTGCGTGCGACCTGCTTGACCATCTGCGGTGCCAGCAGCGTGCGTGCCAGCCAGGTGTTGGTGGCCCAGGCCGTTGCGCGCTGCTTGAACGGGCGCGTGGTGCCGGACAGCGCCAGCGCCACGGCGGTGTCGAGCACCACGGCCGGTGCCACCACCTTGTCGACCAGCCCGATGCCACGCGCGGCCGAGGCCGACAGCGTACGGCCGGTCAGCATCATGTCCATTGCCGCGGGAGCGCCGACCAGCTGCGGCAGGCGCGCGCTGCCGCCCCAGCCCGGGAAGATGCCCAGCTGGGTTTCCGGCAGGCCGATGCGGGTGCTGCTGTCATTGGAGGCCACGCGATAGCGGCAGGCCAGCGCCAGCTCGGTGCCGCCGCCCAGGCAATGGCCGTGGATGGCCGCCACGGTGGGGCAGGGCAGCTCGGCCAGCTTCTGGTAGGTAGCCTGGCCGCGGCGGATGGCATCGTTGACGGTGCCGCGACGGTCGAACTCCTGGAACTCCTTCAGGTCCGCCCCGGCAATGAAGCCGGCTTTCTTCAGCGACTGGATCACCACGCCCTTGGGCGGGTCCAGTGCAATGCGCTCAAGCAGGTCACCCAGCTCCAGCAGCACATCCTGCGACATGGCATTGACGCTGCTGTCCTGGCGATCCAGGGAGAGGACCACCACGCCGTCGTCGCGGATCTCGGGGTGCCAGTGGCTGAAGCGGAGACCATCGAAGCCTGAGAGCATGGACGTTCCATCCGGTTGTGTATGGAGAAGCGGCTATGATCCAGAGGTTGTTTCCTCCGCGTCAAATCCCAATAGCAGGGGAGTGGCGACCCCGGATCCATGGCCGTGGACCGGAACGCTAACGGAACGGTGGTTAAAAGCTGGTGCGGCGCCGGGTGATCGGCGACTGAACTTTTCCCGGGATTGGCAGTCTCATTGCCCGACGTCGGTTGGGCTGACAGGAGTGCGGCCCCTCATGGCCGAGGTTGATACACCACAGGAGCTGGATCTGGAACTGGTCCGGCGCGTGCAGCACGGCGAGAGCGCCGCGTTCGATGTCCTGGTGCGCAAGTACCAGCATCGCGTGGTGGCCCTTGTCGGCCGCTACATCGCCGACTGGAGCGAATGTCAGGACGTCGCCCAGGACACTTTCATCCGCGCCTATCGCGCGATCGGAAGTTTCCGTGGCGACGCCCAGTTCTCAACCTGGTTGCATCGAATCGCCGTGAATACCGCCAAAAACTACCTGGCTTCACACAATCGACGGCCGCCGACCGATGACATCGACATCGGCGATGCCGAACAGTTCGACAGTGGTACGCGCCTGCGCGACACCGACACGCCCGAACGCGAGTTGATGCGCCAGGAGCTGGAACAGACGGTGATGAAGGCCGTCAACGCGCTGCCGGAAGAGCTCCGGTCGGCGATCACCCTGCGCGAGGTGGAAGGCCTGAGCTACGAGGAAATCGCGCAGAAAATGGGGTGCCCGATCGGCACCGTGCGTTCACGGATCTTCCGGGCGCGCGAGGCGATCGACACCGAACTCCGGCCGCTGTTGGACATCGGCAGCGCCACCCGTGAGAAGAGCCGCGTATGACCAGTAACCCGTTCAACGAATCGCAGAACCATCAATCGCCCGCCGGGCAGCGCCTGGACCAGCGCCATCGCGAGCAGCTGTCGGCCCTGGTCGATGGCGAGCTGGGCGCCGATGAAGCGCGCTTCCTGCTGCGGCGGATGGAGCATGACCCCGAACTGGCCGGCTGCCAGGAGCGCTGGCAGCTGCTGGGCGACGTGATGCGTGGGCAGGCGTCGGCACTGGCCCCGGCCGGGTTCAGTTCCGCCGTGGCTGCTGCCATCGCCGCCGAGCCTGCGCCGCAGGCCGAGCCGCGCCGTCAGGTGCGTCGCAGTGGCTGGCGGGCCTGGGGCGGTGGTGCCGCACTGGCCGCTTCAGTGGCAGCGGTGGCGCTGTTCATGGGCGGTGAGAAGCTGAAGGAAGCCACCCCGGGCGAGCCGTTGGCACCTCAGGTGATCGCCAGCCAGGCGGAGCTGCCGACCGTGCCGACCGATCCTGCCCCGGTTACCGAAGCCTCTGCAGACACGGCCGCGATGGCTGTGGCGGCGGCTCCCGCCCTGGCGATGGCCACTGCCGGTCGCCGCCAGGACACCCGCCGCGCCAGTGCCACCCGCAGCCAGCAGGCCGCGCGTGCCGCCCAGCGTGAGGACGTGCCGCAACGCACGGTGGCTGCTGCGCAGGCGCCGCTGACCCCGACCATACCGGCCAATGGCAGCCGCAACATGCCGTTTGGCGAGGTCGGTGGGCTGCAGGCGCGGCCGTGGCCGCGTTCCAGCCTGGCGCCTGCCGCCGGCGGCGCGCTCAATGCCAGCTTCCCGGCCCATACCGGTGGCGCCGCCTTCTACCCGTTCGAGCCGCGCCTGCAGGACGACCTGCCGGTGCCGCCGCGCCCGCGCGACTGAGCCGGGCGCTTTCACGCCCCGCCGTCAGCGGGGCCCGTATTCCTCTTTCCATCCGATCCGGAGGTTGCCGTCCGATGACTCCCCGACTCCGCACGCAGGCCATGGGCCTGTTGGCCCTGACCCTGCCGCTGGTGGCCTGCGCGCAGGCACCGGCTCCGGCCGCCCCGACCCAGGCTGCTCCAGCCACCGCGCCAAGGGCACCGGCACAGCCGCTGGTTACCGGCCTGCCCGATTTCACCAACCTTGTTGAACAGGTCGGGCCGGGTGTGGTCAACGTCGACACCACCATCGTCCGCACCAACCGCCAGGCTTCGCGGGGCCCGATGGGCGGTGACGACGACATGCCGGAATTCTTCCGTCGCTTCTTCGGCCCGGACTTCCCGATGCCGGGGCAGGGCCCGGGCGGCCCGGACGGTGGCCCCAGCATCAAGGGCCGCGGCATGGGCTCGGGCTTCATCATTTCGCCCGATGGCTATGTGCTGACCAACTACCACGTGGTGGCCGATGCCAGCGACGTGAAGGTCAAGCTGGGCGACAGCCGTGAGTTCAACGCCAAGGTGGTGGGCAGCGACCAGCAGTACGACGTGGCGCTGCTGAAGATCGATGGCAAGAACCTGCCGACCGTGCGCGTGGGTGATTCCAATACGCTGAAGCCCGGCCAGTGGGTTGTCGCGATCGGCTCGCCGTTCGGTCTCGACCATTCGGTGACCGCCGGTATCGTCAGTGCACTGGGACGTAGCACGGGTGGCGCCGACCAGCGCTACGTGCCGTTCATCCAGACCGACGTGGCGATCAACCAGGGCAACTCCGGCGGTCCGTTGTTGAACACCCGCGGCGAAGTGGTCGGCATCAACTCGCAGATCTTCTCCGCCTCCGGCGGCTACATGGGCATCAGCTTCGCGATCCCGATCGACCTGGCGATGAGCGCGGTCGAGCAGATCAAGAAGAGTGGCAAGGTCACCCGTGGCCAGCTGGGTGCGGTGGTCGAGCCGATCGATGCGCTGAAGGCGCAGGGCCTGGGCCTGCCCGACAGCCGTGGCGCGCTGGTCAACCAGATCGTCGCCGGCAGTGCCGCAGAGAAGGCCGGTGTGCAGATCGGCGACGTAGTGCGTTCGGTCAACGGCAGCCCGGTCAACAGCTGGTCCGACCTGCCGCCGCTGATCGGTGCGATGGCACCGGGCAGCCGGGTCACGCTGGGGGTGATCCGCGACGGCAAGCCGCGCGACCTCAGCGCCACGCTCACGGCGCTGAGCGAAGACGGTCAGGGCAATGCCCGTGCGGCGTCTGCCGCCAGGCCCGATGCGGCACCGCAGGCCGGCGCCAATGCCCTGCTGGGCCTGGACGTGAGCGACCTGACCGCACCGCAGCGCAAGCAGTTCGGCCTGGATGGCAACGAAGGCGTGCGCATCACCGGAGTCAAGGGCCAGGCGGCGCGTGATGCCGGCCTGTCTCCGGGCATGGTGATCCTGCAGGTCGGCCGCACCCCGGTCGGCAGCGTGGAGAGCCTGAACCGGGCGCTGTCCAGCTACAAGAAGGACGACGTGGTGATGCTGCTGGTGCGCACCGGCAACGGCAACAGCGCCTTCGTGGCGGTCAAGGCCGGCCAGTAAGGCCTGCCGGGGCCGCTTCGGCGGCCCCTGTGTCTCCCCTGAAGCCCCGCTCTGGCGGGGCTTCGGCCTTTCCGGGCGGGGCCCGAGCAGTCCGCTTTCGCGGTGGGGCGCCGGGCATGCGATAATCGACCGTTACCCTGACGACGCCGCGCGCCGCCGCCACCTATGTCTTCTGATTCGATGCGGAACATCCGCAACTTCTCCATCATCGCCCATGTCGACCACGGCAAGTCCACGCTGGCCGACCGCATCATCCAGCTCTGTGGTGGCCTGCAGGCCCGCGAGATGGAAGCGCAGGTGCTCGACTCCAACCCGATCGAGCGCGAGCGCGGCATCACGATCAAGGCGCAGTCGGTGTCGTTGCCGTACCTGGCCAAGGACGGGCAGACCTACCATCTGAACTTCATCGACACCCCCGGCCACGTCGACTTCTCCTATGAAGTCAGCCGCTCGCTGGCCGCCTGCGAAGGCGCGCTGCTGGTGGTCGATGCGGCCCAGGGCGTGGAAGCGCAGTCGGTGGCCAACTGCTACACCGCGGTGGAGCAGGGCCTGGAAGTGGTGCCGGTGATCAACAAGATCGACCTGCCGACCGCCGACATCGAGCGCGCCAAGGCCGAGATCGAGGCCGTGATCGGCATCGACGCCTCCGACGCCGTGCCGGTCAGTGCCAAGACCGGCCTGAACGTGCAGGACGTGCTGGAAGCGATCGTGCATCGCATCCCGCCGCCGACACCGCGCGACACCGAGAAGCTGCAGGCGCTGATCATCGACTCCTGGTTCGACAACTACCTGGGCGTGGTCTCGCTGGTACGCGTGATGCAGGGCGAGATCAAGGCCGGTGACAAGCTGCAGGTGATGTCCACCGGCCGCAACCACCAGGTCGACAACGTCGGCGTGTTCACGCCGAAGCGGAAAGTGCTGCCTGCGCTGCGTGCCGGTGAAGTGGGCTGGGTCACCGCCAGCATCAAGGACGTGCACGGTGCGCCGGTCGGCGACACCCTGACCCTGGCCGGCGACCCGGCACCGAAGCCGCTGCCGGGCTTCCAGGAAATGCAGCCGCGCGTGTTCGCCGGTCTGTTCCCGGTCGATGCCGAAGATTACCCGGACCTGCGCGAAGCGCTGGACAAGCTGCGCCTGAACGATGCCGCGCTGCGTTTCGAGCCGGAAAGCTCCGAGGCGATGGGCTTCGGCTTCCGCTGCGGCTTCCTGGGCATGCTGCACATGGAAATCGTGCAGGAACGCCTGGAGCGCGAGTACAACCTGGACCTGATCAGCACCGCGCCGACGGTGGTGTATGAAGTCCTGAAGACCGATGGCTCGATCATCAACATGGACAACCCGGCCAAGCTGCCGCCGGTGAACCAGGTCGAGGAGATCCGCGAGCCGATCATCCGTGCCAACGTGCTCACTCCCGAGGAGTACATCGGCAACATCATCAAGCTGTGCGAAGAAAAGCGCGGCAGCCAGATCGGCATCAACTACCTGGGCAGCCAGGTGCAGATCAGCTATGAGCTGCCGATGGCCGAGGTGGTGCTGGACTTCTTCGACAAGCTGAAGTCGGTCAGCCGTGGCTACGCCTCGCTGGACTACCACTTCGTCCGCTTCGACGCCGGCCCCTTCGTGCGCGTGGACGTGCTGATCAACGGCGACAAGGTCGACGCACTGTCGCTGATCGTGCACCGCAGCCATGCCGACCGTCGTGGCCGTGAGCTGTGCGAGAAGATGAAGGACCTGATTCCGCGCCAGATGTTCGACGTCGCCATCCAGGCTGCGGTCGGCTCGCAGATCATCGCCCGTACCACGGTCAAGGCCATGCGCAAGAACGTGCTGGCCAAGTGCTATGGTGGCGACGTTTCGCGCAAGAAGAAGCTTCTGGAAAAGCAGAAGGAAGGCAAGAAGCGCATGAAGCAGGTCGGCCGCGTGGAGATCCCGCAGGAAGCGTTCCTGGCCGTGCTGCAGATGGACAACAAGTAATCCCGCACCGGCCCTGCGGGGCCGGTCGTCCGGTGACGTTGCAAAGGACCCTGAATGAAACTGTTTGAGATCCTCCTGGTCGTGCTGACCCTGGCCTCGGGCCTGATCCTGCTTGCGGACAAGCTGTACCTCGCCAAGCGTCGCGCCCAGCGCGCCGGCCTGCTCGATTCCGAGCCGGTGCTGGTGGATTACTCGCGTGCGTTCTTCCCGGTGCTGGCGATCGTGCTGATCGTGCGCAGCTTCATTGCCGAACCGTACAAGATCCCGTCCAGCTCGATGATGCCGAACCTGCTGATCGGCGATTTCATCCTGGTCAACAAGTTCTCCTACGGCCTGCGCCTGCCGATCAGCAACACCAGGATCGTGCCGTTCGGCGAGCCCTCGCGTGGTGACGTGGTGGTATTCCACTTCCCCGGCCACAGCGACAACGACCCGGCCAAGGGCGAGAACTTCATCAAGCGCGTGATCGGCGTGCCGGGTGACACCGTGGTCTTCGAAGGCGACGGCGTGATCCTCAATGGCGAGCCGCTGAAGTACGACAACAAGGGCATCTACGCCGGCCACAAGGGTCAGGGCGAAGGCGCCAACCTGCTGGTCGAGCACCTGCCGGGCCGCACCCACACCGTGCTGGAGACCGACTACCCGCGCGGCCAGGGCCAGTGGACGGTGCCGGCCGGCAAGTACCTGGTGATGGGCGACAACCGCGACAACAGCGACGACGGCCGTTTCTGGGGCCTGCTGCCGGAGGAGAACCTGCGCGGCAAGGCCTTCCTGATCTGGCTGAACTGCCAGGGCTGGTTCTGCAAGGATGGCTTCGAGCCGTCGCGGATCGGCTCGAGCATCAACTGATCGGGCATCAACTGAGTACCTTCACATCCAACGCGTATCTGGGGAGAACGCAATGAAGACGATGAACACGCAGCGCGGCATGACCCTGACCTCGTTCCTGACGGTCCTGATCGTGGTCGGTTTCTTCCTCTACATCGGCATGAAGCTGTTCCCGATGTACCAGGAGTACTACGCCGTGCGCTCGGCGATGAAGAGCCTGGCCAACGAGCCGGGCGTGGGCAGCATGGAGCCGTCGCGGATCCAGGACCTGTTCTTCAAGCGCTTGTACATCAACTACTCGGACAATGTGAAGCCGGCCAACGTGAAGTTCGACCGTCGCGACAATGGC
The DNA here is from genome assembly GCF_059367915.1 of Stenotrophomonas sp. YJH_SMC_19. Lineage (NCBI taxonomy): Bacteria > Pseudomonadati > Pseudomonadota > Gammaproteobacteria > Lysobacterales > Lysobacteraceae > Stenotrophomonas > Stenotrophomonas sp. YJH_SMC_19. The sequence goes on along the minus strand of NZ_JCAFRI010000014.1, from coordinate 106,488 downwards.
TGGACCCTCAAGGTCAACTACGAAGTGCGTCGCCAGCTGATCGGCAACCTCGATGTGGTTGGCAAATTCGATTCTTCCCAGGACCTGACACGAAGCGGTGCCCAGTAAATTCATCCAACGTGGCGACCTGATCGGTCATGCCTTCAGCGACCCGGCCCTGCTCAAGCAGGCGCTGACGCATCGCAGTGCCGGTGCGCCGCACAACGAGCGCCTGGAGTTCCTCGGCGACAGCATCGTCAACATGATGGCGGCCGAGGCGTTGTACCGACGCTGGCCCAAGGCTGACGAAGGGGCGATGACCCGTGCCCGTGCCGAGCTGGTGCGCGAAGGTGCGTTGGCGGTGATCGCGCGCACCCTGCAGTTGGGCGAGCGGCTGACCCTGGGCCCGGGCGAAATGAAGTCCGGCGGTCATCGCCGCGACTCGATCCTGGCCGACGCAGTGGAAGCCGTGGTGGCTGCGATCTACCTGGATGCCGGCTTCGAGGCCTGCCGGGCGGTGGTACTGCCCTGGTTCAGCGCTTCGATCGAGGCGCTGCCGGCCTCCGGCCGTCCCGAGAAGGACCCCAAGACCCGCCTGCAGGAATGGCTGCAGGCCCGACAGAAGGCGTTGCCGCAGTATGAACTGGTGTCAGAATCCGGTGACGACCATGCCAAGCACTTCCGGGTACGCTGCAACGTAGCCGACCCGGCCGCCAGCACCGAGGGCGAAGGCGCCTCGCGGCGGCTTGCCGAACAACAGGCGGCTGCGGCCGTCCTAGAACAACTGGATTCCAAGTGAGCGAACAAACTCCCCATCATTGCGGCAGCGTGGCCGTCATCGGCCGCCCGAACGTGGGCAAGTCGACCCTGACCAATGCCCTGGTCGGCGCCAAGGTCAGCATTGTCTCCAACCGTCCGCAGACCACGCGTCATCGCCTGCTGGGCATCGCCACCTATCCGGAAGGCCAGCTGGTGCTGGTTGATACCCCCGGCCTGCACAAGGTGCAGAAGCGGGCGATGAACCGGGTGATGAACCGTGCCGCGCGCGGCTCGCTGGAGGGTGTCGATGCCGGCCTGCTGGTGATCGAGGCCGGTCGCTGGGATGAAGAAGACAGCCTGGCCTTCAATGTGCTGCGCGACGCCGGCATTCCGGTGGTGCTGGTGGTCAACAAGATCGATCGCCTGAAGGAAAAGGGCGCGCTGCTGCCGTTCCTGCAGCAGGTGACCGAAGGCCGTGATTTCGCTGCCGTGCATCCGATCTCGGCGCAGAAGCGCAATGGCCTGGAAGCGTTGGTGCGCGACGTGCTGAAGCTGCTTCCGGAAGCGCCGCCGATGTTCGGCGAGGACGAGATCACCGACCGCAGCCAGCGTTTCCTGGCCGGCGAGCTGGTACGCGAGCAGCTGATGCGCCAGCTCGGCGAAGAGCTGCCGTACGCCACCACCGTTGAGATCGAGCGCTTCACCGAGGACGGCAACCTGTTGCGCATCGGCGCGGTGATCTGGGTCGAGCGCGAAGGCCAGAAAGCCATCGTTATCGGCAAGGGCGGCGCCCGCCTCAAGGAGATCGGCGCCAAGTCCCGCCTGCAGATGGAGCGTCTGTTCGGGGCCAAGGTGTTCCTTGAGACCTGGGTGCGCGTGCGTGAAGGCTGGTCCGATGACGAGGCCGCGCTGAAGGCCTTCGGTTACGAGTAAGCCGTTGCGGTCGCTTCGATGATGATCGAGGACGACACCGGCTTCGTGCTGCATGCGCGGGCCTACCGCGAGACCAGCCTGCTGGTCGAGGTGTTGAGCGCGCAGCATGGCCGCGTCGGCCTGCTCGCGCGTGGTGTGTCAACGGCGAAGGGGCAGGTGCTGCGTGCTGCCCTGCAGCCATTGCAGTGGATCCGCTTCAGTGCCCAGCAGCGCGGTGAACTGGCCCAGCTGCGCGGCGCCGAAGCGCTGGATGCGGCACCCAGGCTGGTGGGCCAGGCGATGCTGGCCGGCTTCTACCTGAGTGAACTGACCCTGCGCCTGGCGCCCCGCCAGGACCCGTTGCCTGAGTTGTACCTGGCCTATGGCGAAGCGCGCGCGCGGCTGGCGGTCGGTGCCGGCCTGGCCTGGACGCTGCGTCGTTTCGAGCGTGAGCTGTTGACCGCACTGGGCCTGGGTTTCGAACTGGACAGTGCCAGCGACGGCCAGCCGATCGACCCGGCCGCGCGCTACGAGCTGGACCCACAGGAAGGCGCGCAGCGCCTGCTCAGTGAGCGCGGTGGGGAACGCCGGGCGGCGGCCACTGGCTCGGCGCTGCTGGCGTTGGCGGCCGACGAAGAGCCCGCTGCCGCCGACCTGGCCAGCCTGCGCCTGCCGATGCGGCGGGTGCTGGCCCATCACCTCGGGCCACGCGGCCTGAAGTCCTGGGAAATGCTCGAGCAGCTCGCGCCCCGCAGGTAGGGGGTGTTCGGCAGGGCTTGCAGCCCTGCACCTGCCGAGGCCAAAGCAACAGCAGCAGCAACAGCAACAGCATGCATTCCGTGGGATGGCGGGGTGGGTCCGGTTGCGGGAGACGCCGTAAACCCGTCCCTGGGGGCTTGGCCGCGGCATCCATGCCGCGGACACTCCCGCAACCGGACCCACCCCGCCTTCGACAGATTCTTGCGAGCTGTCGGAACGGCACTCTGCTCTGGTGGGTGTCGACCTTGGTCGACACAGTAGAGCCACGCCATGCGTGGATGCGTTTCGATTTCAATTCGAAATATTTGATTCTGATTGAGATTCATCCACGCATGGCGTGGATCTACCCGCCGTCACCGGGAATCTGTCGGGGGTGGGGCGGTGTGGGTTGGCAGGACCGTTGGCGCCATGGATGGCGCCATCGAGCCCCCAGGGATGGGTTTACGGCGTGTCCTGCCAACCCACACCGCCCCGCCCAACAAGCAGAAAGCCAGAGCCGCTCTGGCTCTGGCCTTTGGTGTTGCTCTGGCTTGAAGCATCTGCGGGTGCAGGGCGCAGCCCTGCCGAAAAACCCTCAATGCAGCAGGGCAGCCACCGCGGCGCGGAACCCATCCTGGGCCTGCCCGGACTCCGGCGCATGATGCAACTGGCGCACCGCCCGTCCCAAGCGTGCCGCTCCCACGAAGCCGCAGCTCGCCTGCAGCCGATGCAGCTGGCTGCGCAGCTGGCGCTCGTCGTGCTGGTCCACGGCCTGCTCGACCGCATCGCGTACGCCCGGCAACTCGGCCAGGAACAGCTCGCGCAGCGCGATCAAGTGGTTGCGCTGGCCATTGAGCGCGGCCAGTGCCGCGGTCTCGTCCCAGTCCTGTACCTGCAGCTCGACCGCTGCCGGAGCCGGGGCAACGGAGATCCCCGCCGGGCTGTTCACCAGTGCCCGGCGCACGGCCTTCAGCAACTGGTCGCGGCCCAGCGGCTTGACCAGCGTGTCGCTGAAGCCAGCTTCGCGCAGGCGGGCATGGATGGAGGTGTCGCCATCGGCGGTATGCGCCAATGCCGGGGTATCGGGGTGTGAACGGCGCAGTTCACGCAGCAGCTGCGCGCCATTGCCGTCCGGCAGGTTGACGTCGATCAGCCACAGGTCATGCGCGCCGGGCTCGGCGCTGGCCAGCGCGCTGGCCAATGAATCTGCGGTGTCCACGTCCGCCGGTAACGTTTCCAACGCCGCTTTGAAAAAACCGCGGCTGATGATGTCGTCCTCGACAAGCAGGAAGCGGGGCCGGCTGGCCCGCGGGGTCATCTGCATCAGGGCTGCCTCCATGTCAGCTGCTGCAATCATCAAGCACGGCGGCGGCGGGCGCAAGCGGGTCCGGACCCTGCCAGTCCGGATCTGCGACAATGTGCCCCCATTTTTGCCCGCAGCCTGTTGCCACGTGGCCCGATCCCGCTCCCGCATCGACCGTACCCCGTTCCAGACCGAGATCCTCGACCTCAGCCATGATGGTCGCGGTGTCGCCCGCCGTGAAGGCGAGGGCGGCAAGGTCACCTTCGTCAGCGGCGCCCTGCCGGGCGAGGTGGTCATGGCCGAACAGACCGCCCGCAGCCGCCATTTCGACGAGGCGCGCACGGTGGAAGTGCTGCAGGCCTCGCCCCAGCGCGTGACCCCGAAGTGCCCGCATTTCGGTACCTGCGCCGGCTGCGTGCTGCAGCATCTGGACGAAGACCAGCAGATCGTCGCCAAGCAGCGCGTGCTGATGGACAACCTGGAGCGGATCGGCCATGTGAAGCCGGGCAAGGTGCTGGCGCCGCTGGTCGGCGAGAGCTGGGGTTATCGCCGCAAGGGCCGCTTCTCGGTGCGCCGGGTCGAGAAGAAGGACAAGACCCTGGTCGGTTTCCGTGAACAGGACCCGCGTTTCGTCGCCGATCTCAGCCAGTGCCTGACCGTGATCCCGGAGATCGGTACCAAGGTCGAGGCCTTGTCGACCTTCATCGAATCGCTCGATGGCAAGCGCGACATCCCGCAGATCGAGTTCATCGCCGGCGATCAGGCGGTGGTGCTGACCGTACGTCACCTGCAGCCGCTCAGCGATGCCGACCGCGCCGCCTGGGCCGCCTTTGGCCAGCAGCATGGTTTCGTGATCTACCTGCAATCCGGCGGCGTGGACACCGTGCAGCCGCTGGACGGGCAGGGGGTACCGCTGTCGTTCCGGTTGGCGCCTTGGGACGTGGAACTGGCGTTCCGCCCGCTGGACTTCATCCAGGTCAACGCCAAGCTCAACGAAAAGATGATCGCCCACGCCCTGGACCTGCTTGAGCCGGGCGAGGACGAACGCGTGCTTGACCTGTTCTGCGGCCTGGGCAACTTCACCCTGCCGCTGGCGCGCCGCGTGCGCGAAGTGGTGGGTGTGGAGGGCGATGCCGGCCTGGTCGCGCGTGCCCGTGAGAATGCCGTGCGCAACGGCCTGGCCAACGCCCAGTTCTTCAGCGCCGACCTGACCCAGGACCAGCGCAGCACCCCGTGGATGCGCCAGGGCTTTGACAAGCTGCTGCTGGACCCGCCGCGCTCGGGTGCGATCGAAGTGCTGCAGCAGCTGCCGCTGAAGCAGTTCAAGCGCATTGTCTACGTCAGCTGCCACCCGGGCTCGCTGGCGCGCGATGCCGGCTATCTGGTCAACGAACAGGGCTTCACCCTGGTCAGCGCCGGTGCCATGGACATGTTCCCGCACACCGCGCACGTGGAAAGCATCGCGGTGTTCGAGAAGCGCTGAGCGGCTGTCATCACCCATGGCGCATAATCGCGCCATGGGCATTGAAATCGAACGCAAATTCCTGGTCATCAACGATGGCTGGCGATCCGCTGCGCACCGGGTGATCCCGATGGCGCAGGGCTACATCAACGACATGGGCGCGCTGGATCGCGGTACCCAGAACGCCTCGGTGCGCGTGCGTATCGAGGGCGACCATGCTGCGCTGAACCTGAAGTCGCGCACCATCGGCCACACCCGGCAGGAATTCGATTACCCGATTCCGGTGGAGGACGCGCGCGCGCTGCTGGCGCTGTGCGTGGGTGGCCTGATCGACAAGCGCCGCCATCTGGTCGAGCACGCCGGCCTGACCTGGGAAGTGGACGAGTTCCTCGGCGACAACGCCGGCCTGGTGGTGGCCGAGGTGGAACTGGACAGCGCCGACCAGGCCATCGAGCTGCCGGACTGGGCCGGCGCGGAAGTCACCGACGACGCCCGCTACTACAACGTCGCGCTCGCCAGTCATCCCTATTCACAGTGGTGAAACCCTGAAAAGGGGACGGAGGGGATTAAGTCGTCTTTACCCCGCCTGTGCGGAAAGCGACTTAATCCCCTCCGTCCCCTTTTTTCGGCGGGGGCGGGCCCCATGTCGGTGGGATGAGAATCGACATCTACTCCGACGTGGTCTGTCCCTGGTGCTGGATCGGCAAGCATCGTTTCCAGCAGGGCGTGCAGTTGCTGGGCGCCGATGCGCCTGAACTCGATATCCACTGGCAGCCGTTCCAGCTGGACCCGGACGCGGACGACACCCCGGTGCCGCTGCGCGAGGCCTATGTGCGCAAGTTCGGTGGCGTCGAGCGCACCGAGCAGATCCTCGGCCAGACCCAGACCACGGCGCGTGCGGAAGGCCTGCCGATGGACTTCAGCCGGGGCCAGGTGCGGGTGACCACGCTGCCGGCACATCGGGTGCTGTGGCTGGCCGGCCAGCACGGCGTGCAGGACGCGGTCGGGGAGGCGCTGTTCCGCGCCCACTTCGAGCTTGGCCAGAACCTGGCGGACAGCGCGGTGCTGATCAAGGCCGGTGTGGCGGGCGGCCTGGACGGCGGCGAAATCGCGCAGATGCTGGCCTCCGACCGCGGCCTGGCCGAGGTCAAAGCCAAGCTGGCGGAGGCGCATGCGCTGGGCATCTCCTCGGTGCCGACCTTCGTCATCGATGGAAAGTGGGCCATTTCCGGGGCGCAGCCCCCCGAGGCCTTCGCCAACGCCCTGCGCCAGATTGCCGCCGAACAGGGCGCCCCGGCCACCCCGGCTGGCGACGACGAGGCCTGCGGCCCGGACGGCTGCAAGGTCTGAGCAGATCGGGGTCAGAGCCCCTGCGGGGATCCGGCCCCGGGGTCAGATCCCCGCAGGGGCTCTGACCGCACACTCCCCTTTTTCTGACCACTGCGCCTGTCGGCCGGTTCTGCGACAATGCGGCACTGCGCCATGCGGGCGCGCGTTGTGGAGATCGACCATGCTGCTGATCGGCGTTGCCGGCACCGAACTGACCGCCCAGGAACGTGACTGGCTGCAGCACGATGCCGTGGCCGGGGTGGTGCTGTTCAAGCGCAACTTCGCCTCCCGCCAGCAGGTGACCGATCTGAGCGCGGCGATCCGCGCCGCCGCGCCGCGCCCGCAGCTGATCTGCGTTGACCAGGAAGGTGGCCGCGTGCAGCGTTTCCGCGAGGGTTACAGCGATCTGCCGCCACTGCAGGACATTGGTGCCCTGTATGCCACCGACCCGCAGCAGGCCTTGGCATTGGCCGAACGGCACGCCTGGCTGATGGCCAGCGAAGTACGCGCCAGCGGCCTGGACCTGAGCTTCGCGCCGGTGGTCGACCTTGGCCGTGGCAACCGTGCCATCGGCAACCGCGCCTTCAGTGAAGACCCGCAGGTGGTGGCCGCGTTCACCGCCGCCTACGTGCGTGGCATGCACTCGGTCGGCATGGCCGCCACGCTCAAGCATTTCCCCGGCCACGGCACCGTGCTGGAAGACACCCACGTCGATACTGCGATCGATCCGCGCGCGCTGGACGAGCTGCGTGCGCAGGACCTGGTGCCGTTCCAGGCCGGCATCGCCGCCGGTGCCGATGCGGTGATGATGGCGCACGTGATCTACCCGCAGATTGCGCCTGAACCGGCAGGTTACTCGCCGCGCTGGATCCAGGACATCCTGCGCGGCGAGCTCGGCTTCCGTGGCGTGGTGTTCTCCGACGACATCGGCATGGCCGCCTCGCACAGCGCCGGCGGCGTGCCGGCGCGCGTGCACGCCCATCTGGACGCCGGCTGCGACGTGGTGCTGGTCTGCCACCCGGAGCTGGTCGATGAAGCCCTGCACGCGGTGCAGGGGCGCTCCCTCAATACCGCTGCGCTGCTGGGCCTGATCGGCCGCGGCGCGCTTGGCTGGGATGGCCTGCTGGCCGATGCCCGCCATGGCGACACCCAATCCCGTCTGCTTGAAACCCTTGGAAGAACCGTCTGATGCCCAACCTCACCATTTCCCAGGCCCTGGCCCAGGCTGACCTGCTGGTCGACCGCCCCACCATCGACAAGGCCATCGCTGGTATCGCCGCCGCCATCGCGCGCGATTACAAGGGCGAGGTGCCGCTGTTCCTGTCCATCATGCACGGTGCGCTGCCGTTCGCCGGCCAGCTGGCGCTGGAACTGGGCGCGCGCGGCCAGGACGTGCAGTTTGATTACCTGCACGCCACCCGTTACCGCGGTGAAACCACCGGCGGCGACCTGGTCTGGAAGCACAAGCCGGCCACCTCGCTGTTCGGCCGCCGCGTGCTGCTGGTCGACGACATCCTTGACGAGGGCTACACCCTGCAGGGCGTGCGCACCTGGTGCCTGGAACAGGGCGCAACCGACGTGCGCATCGCCGCGATGACGGTGAAGAAGCACGACCGCGCGCTGCCGGACGTGACCGCCGACTACGCCGGCATCGAACTGCCGGACCGCTACGTGTTCGGCTTCGGCATGGACGTCAACGAAACCCTGCGCTGCGTGCCGGCCATCTACGCGATGAAGGAATAACGGCGCAGCCGCCCGCGGCGCGTCTTCTTCTGCCGCCGGCATCCTCGGGTGCCGGCGTTCGTCTTTTCATGGAGTGCTTCGAATGCAACAGATCGCCCTGGCCGTGATCGGCGGTACCGGTGTCTACAACCTGGCCAAGCTTGACGACGTGCAGACCCACGAGGTCGACACCCGCTTCGGCCGTCCGTCGGGCCCGGTGCGCGTCGGTACGCTGCTTGGCCATCGCGTGGCGTTCCTGGCGCGCCATGGTGAAGGCCACTCGCTGCCGCCGCACAAGATCAACTACCGCGCCAACCTGGCCGCGCTGCAGCAGCTGGGCGCGCAGCGCGTGTTGGCGTTGAACACGGTCGGTGGCATCACCGAGAACTTCGGCCCGCGCGTGCTGGCCTGCCCGGACCAGATCATCGACTACACCTGGGGCCGCATCAGCACCATCTGTGAAGAAGAGGGCACCGATGTGGTCCACGTCGATTTCGGCCACCCGTACACGCCGATGCTGCGCAGCAAGATCCTGGCGGCGGCCAAAGTGACCGGCGTCACGGTCCATGACGGTGGCTGCTACGGCGCAACGCAGGGCCCGCGCCTGGAGACCATCGCTGAAATCGCCCGCATGCGCCGCGACGGCTGCGACCTGGTGGGCATGACCGGCATGCCGGAAGCCGCGCTGGCACGCGAACTGGGGCTGGATTACGCCTGCCTGGCGATCATCGCCAACTGGGCTGCCGGCTGTGGTGATGGCGAGGAGATTACGATGGCCGAAGTGCTGGCCAATGTACAGGCGGCCAGCAACGGACTTCCGGAATTGGTGGGCGAATTGGCGCGGGGGTGATTGTCTTCCCCGAGCAAGCTTTGCATACTCAGCTTGTGCGCGGGTTCAGCGTACACCACCCATTCATTGCATAAGGTCTCGCATCACCATGCCGAACGGTACCGTCAAGTGGTTCAACGACGCCAAGGGATTTGGCTTCATCTCGCCGGAGGATGGCAGCGCCGACGTGTTCGCGCACTTCTCCGCCATCAACTCCAAGGGCTTCCGCAGCCTGCAGGAAGGCCAGCGTGTCACCTATGACGTGACCCAGGGCCCGAAGGGTGCCCAGGCTTCGAACATCACGCCGGCCGAGTGATCCACTCGACAGTGCGTTGAAAACCCCGCTTCGGCGGGGTTTTTTTTTGCGCGGCGTGCCCGCAGCCGGTTCGCGATCCACCCGCCTCGGGCACAATGTGGCCATGACGGAACGACTGCGTATCGCCGTGATCGGCTACGGCACCGCTGGACAGGCGGTGTCCATCCTCCTCACCCGTGACGGCCACGAAGTGGAGATATTCGAACGCGTGCCGACGCCGGGACCGGTGGGTGCCGGTTTCCTGCTGCAGCCCAGCGGCCTGCAGGTGCTGTGGCAGATGGGCCTGCTGGATGCGGTGCGCGCGCATGCCGCGCCGGTGCACCGCCTGTATGGCGACACGCCATGCGAGCGCGCGGTGATGGACATGCGCTACGACGGTCTGGATGCGCGCCTGCATGGCCTGGGCATGCAGCGTGGGGCGTTGTTCTCGCTGTTGGACCAGGCGCGCGCGGGGGCAGGCAATCTGCATGCGGGCGTCACCATCGCCGCCGTGGATGCCGAGCAGGGCCGCCTGCGCGACAGCGAAGGGCGCCTGCATGGCCCGTTCGACCTGGTGGTGGCCGCCGATGGCGCGGCCTCTACGCTGCGCAGCACCATTGCCGGCGGTGCCGGGCTGGACCGCGTGTATCCGTGGGGAGCGCTGTGGTGCCTGTTGCCGGCCGAAGACTGGCCGCATGTGCAGGAGCTGCGGCAGCGCTACGTGGCCGCGCGCAAGATGATCGGCCTGTTGCCGGTCGGCACGCGCCCCGGCGATGACACGCCGCGCCTGAGTTTCTTCTGGAGCCTGCCACGCACCGACTTCGAGCGCTGGCAGGCCGATGGCATGACGCCCTGGCTGGACGAGCTGCATGCGCTGTGGCCGCAGGCCAGTGCGCGCTTCGCCCACCTGCGCGATGCCGGCCAGCTGGCGCGCGCGGTCTATCGCGATGCAGTGATGACGCGCTGGCACCAGGGCCGCATGGTGCTGGCAGGTGATGCGGCGCACGCGATGAGCCCGCAGCTGGGACAGGGGGTGAACATGGCGCTGCTCGATGCGCTGGCGCTGCGCGATGCGGTGCGCACGCATGGCGGTGGTGCCGCTGCATTGCAGGCCTACCAGGCGCAACGCAGGGCCCACGTGGCGGTCTACCAGCGCTGGAGTCGCTGGCTGACGCCGCTGTTCCAGTCCGATCGCGATGCCTGGGCGAAGACGCGCGACGTGCTGCTGGGCCCGATGGGGCGCCTGCCCGGAGGCCGTGGCCACATGCTGCGCGTGCTCAGCGGCACGCAGCAGGGGTGGTTCGGTTCGCTTACGCTGGATCCGGCCTTCATCGACGCATTGGCGACGACGATGGAAATACCTCGCAGCAACGCGATCACGGCCAGCGCGTGAAGCGTGCCGTCACGTGAATTAACGGTTGCCTCACCGCGGATGTGCGAGAAGTAGCTTGCACGCGACTGCGCGTCGCCCGTTTTCCTTTCCGTGATCAACATCGCGCGTGGCCCGGGCAGCGCTGCTGTTGCGGCCTGTTGCGGCCCGGACGTGCCGCTTGATGTTGAAGAGGAGGACGCCATGTTGTTCGCGGTCGAAGAGCTGGAATCGGAAATCTGCAAGCTGCGTGGACTGCTGCAGATGCTGCACGAGGACCAGCCCGACGTACTGGAGGATGTATTCGAGTTCCATGTCGGCAGCCTGGTCAGCCATGCGTCGCCGGAACATCACGCACGCATCCGGACCTGCGCGCAGGAGATGCTGGCGGCAATCCAGGCCTTGCCGCGGCGGCGTGAGAATGACACCCCTGATTTCCAGTTGATGCCGCAGCTGGGCATTGGTCCGGCCTGAGTCAGGCGACCGGCAGTTCCACCAGGCCGCTTTCCACGCAGGCGATCATCTGTTCGCCGCGGGCGGGGGCAGGCACGATGCCTGCAGTGAATGCGGAGAAGGCCGGCAGGACCGTCATCCGGTCACGCAGCCAGAACGCGGGGAAGCGCCGTCGCAGTGGCTTCAAGGCAACCTGCGGGTGCAGATGCCCGGCGATCACATGCAGCGCCGCATCGGGCATCGGCTCATGCCGAAGCATGAACGGCCGCAGTCGTACTTCATCGTGGATCTGGACCTGCAACTGCGCATGCGGCAGCTGGCGGTCGTGATTACCGCGCAGGACATGCACGTCCAGCGAAGCATTGCGTTCACGCCATCCCAGCCATTGCTGGTACCACGCAGCGCGATGCGCCGGCCCATGCAGGATGTCGCCCAGGATCCACAGCTCGCGGCAGGCATGCAGGTCCAGAAGCCGCTGCAAGCGTTGCAGGTCTTCGCCGGTGCCGCCGCTGGGCAACGCGATGCCGGCGCGACGGAACACATCGGCCTTGCCCAGGTGGAGGTCTGCGATCAGCAGTGCCTGCCGCGCGGGCCAGTACAGCGCACGCGCGCCTACCAGGACCACGGACTCACCAGCAAGCAGCAGCGGCAATTCATCGGTCATGGCGGCGCTCCAGTTGCTGGGCCGCGCGCTGCACGCGCATACGCCAGTCTTCATTGCTGAACTGACCGCGCAGGCGTTCGGCCCACAATGGAAAGCCCAGCGGCGTGAGTGATGACGGTCGCTGCAGCGACAGCTGCTGCGTGCCGATCCGCTCCAGTACCTGCTGCACCCCCGGCAGGTCGAGGCTGTCATACAGCACTTCATGTTCCGCCAGCGCCAGCAGCAGGTGTTCCGGATCGTGCTCGCGCAGCACGTCGTACAGCAGGCCCGCGGACGCCTGCAGCTGGCGCAGCGACCGTGGCATGCCACCGGGCAGGCTGGGCACCAGCAGGCCTGCTACGCGTGCGATGCCCCGGAACTGACGTCGCGCCAGCTCGCCCAGGTTCACTGCCTCGCGCAGATCGGCCAGCAACCGGTCATTGCCGAACAACGCACGCCATTGCGCCTCATCCAGATCGATCGGCCGCGCCGGCGCCAGCACCAGGCCATGATCGTTCACCGCATAGCCAATGCTGTTGCGTTGCTGGCGGGTGCAGCGCAGCGCCAACAGCGCGGCCAGTGCCTCGTGTACGTGGCGGCCGGCAAAGGGGTAGACGAACATGAACTGGCCTTCGCGGCGCCGCACCTCTTCCACCAGCAGGTGCTCTGGGCCGGGAAGCGCCGACAGCTGTTGCTGCAGTGCCAGCAACGGTGACAACCAGCGGGATTCGGCACTGTCGTCGGCGCCGGACAGCACCCACTCCAGCTCACGGCCGAGTGGCATCGACAGCGGCAACTGGCCTCCCTGCCAGCGCGGCACCACACCATCACCGCGCCCTCGTGCCAGCCGCACGAAAGCGGTCATGTCGCGCAGCTGCACCAGTTCCAGCAGGCGCCCGGCGAACTGGAAACGGTCGCCGCGACGCAGGCGGCTGGCGAACTGCTCCTCCACTGCACCAAGCCCGCCACCGCGCAGGAACTGCACGCGCACGCTGCCATCGCTGCTGATGGTGCCGATCGACAGGCGGTGCCGCAGCGCCTGGCGGCGATCGTGCATGCGGTAGCTGCCATCGGCATCGCGCACGACCTTGTGGAAATCGGGGTACTGCGCCAGCGCCTGCCCACCCTGCACGATGAAGTCCAGCACGGCCCGCCATTGTTCATCGCCCAGCGTGGCGAAGGCATGGGTGCGACGCACCTGCGCCAGCAGCGCATCACTGTCAAAGCCGCCAGCGAGGGCGCGGCTGACCGCATGCTGTGCCAGCACGTCCAGTGACAACGTCGGCGGTCGACGCGCTTCGACCACGCCTTCGTGCAGTGCGCGGCGCACCGCTGCATATTCGGCCAGTTCCAGTGCGTGGCTGGGTATGCAGACGATGGCCCCCTTGGCGCCGGGACGATGGCGTGCGCGCCCGGCGCGCTGGCGCAGCCGCGCCACGCCCTTGGGGCTGCCCAGCTGCAGTACCTGTTCAACCTCCGGGAAATCCACGCCGAGGTCGAGGCTGGAGGTCGCCACCACGCAGCGCAACGCGCCTGCGCGCAGGCCGTCTTCCACCTGCTGCCGCAGTGCTGGATCCAGCGAGCCATGATGCAGTGCCAGCGTGTCCGCGTCTTCCGGCCATACCGCCGCCAGCGCCTGGTGCCACAGCTCGGCCTGCGCGCGGGTGTTGGTGAACAGCAGGCTGCTGCGTACGGCCATCAGTGCGTCCAGCACGCGCGGCAGCTGCGCCAGGCCGAGATGCCCCGCCCAAGGGAAACGTTCACCGGGTTCCGGCAGCAGGCTGCGCACGCTGATCGCGCGCGGACGAACGCCCTGTACGATCGGTGCATCCTGTTGGCCAGGCAGCAGCACGTCGCGGGCCTGCGGCAGGTTGCCCAGCGTGGCCGACAGTCCCCAAAGCTGCAGGGAAGGAGCGGCGTCGCGCAGCACCGCCAGGTTCAGCTGCAGCAGGACGCCGCGCTTGTTGCCCAGCAGTTCATGCCATTCGTCCACCACCACGCAGCGCAGCTGGCGCATGCGTGGCAGTGTGTCGGGATAGCTCAGCAGCAGTGCCAGCGATTCCGGCGTGGTCACCAGTACGTCGACGCGGCCTTCGCGGGCCTGCCGGCGCTCGCGGTTGCTGGCATCGCCGCTGCGCAGGCCGACCCGCCAGCCCAAGCCCAGCCCGTCGATCACTGCCTGCAGCGCACGTGCGGTATCACTGGCCAATGCCCGCAGCGGCGTCACCCACAGCACCTGCAGCGGCCGCACCGCGCTGGCCCGGCGCGGTGCCGACGGTGGATCGAGCATCGCCTGCAGCAGCGGGCCGCCGAACATGGCCAGCGTCTTGCCGCTGCCGGTGGGGGTGTGCAGCAGCCCGGAGTCGCCCGCCAGATAGTGCCGCCACATCGTGCGCTGGAACGGCAGTGAGCGCCAGCCGCGCGCAGCGAACCAGTCTTCCAGCCGGCGCAACGCCTCGCGGCGGTTCATCGCGCCAGCGCCTGCAGCGTGGCCAGCTGGTCGGCTTCGGCGGCGGGCTTGTCGTGGCGCCAGCGCAGGATGCGGGGAAAGCGCACGGCGATGCCGGATTTGTGCCGGCTGCTGCGGTTGACTGCCTCGAAGCCCAGTTCAAACACCTGTTCGGCACGCACGCTGCGCACCGGGCCAAACCGTTCACGGGTGTTGGCGCGGATCCAGCGATCGAGGGCCAGGATTTCCTTGTCATCCAGGCCCGAATAGGCCTTGGCCACCGGCACCAGCGTATCGCCGTCCCAGACGCCGAAGGTGTAATCGGTGTAAAGCGTGCTGCGCCGTCCATGGCCGGCCTGCGCGTACAGCAGCACGGCATCGATGGTCAGGGGGTCGACCTTCCATTTCCACCAGTCGCCGCGCCGTCGCCCTGACTGGTAGGCGGACGTCCGGCGTTTCAGCATCAACCCTTCCACGCCCCGCTCACGGGCGGCCTCCCGCAACGTGGCCGCCTGCAGCCAGTCTCCAGCGGGTACGTCGGGCGACAGCTGGATGCGTGTATCGCCGAGGGCTCCGATGACCTCGGCCAACTGTGCACGCCGTTGCTGCAGTGGCAGCCCGCGCAGATCCTCGCCATCGCGTTCAAGCAGGTCGTAGGCAAGCACGCGCACCGGGGTGTTGCGCAAGGTCGCTGCACCGGGCTTGCGACGCTGGATGCGGGTCTGCAACGCGGTGAAGGCGCGCGGCAGGTCGTCGCTCTCGTCCCAGGCCAGCAGTTCTCCGTCCAGCACGCAGCCGTCGGGCAGCGCCATCGCGGCCTGTTCAATTTCCGGGAAGCGGCCATCCAGCCGTTCCTCGCCACGTGACCACAGCGCCACTTCACCGCGTCGGCGCAGCAGCTGCAGACGGATTCCATCCCACTTCCACTCCAGCAGCCAGTCTTCGACCGGACCCAGCCGTTCGCCGGGTTCGCCCTCCAGCGGTGAGGCCAGGAAGAACGGGTACGGCTGCTGCCGGTCCAGTGGCAGTTCATCCGGCGACAGCAGCTGCCCCAGCAACGCGGGAGAGGGCACCCACTCGCCGAGCATGCGCTGGGCGATGCGCGCGATGTCCAGGCCGGACCATTCTGCCAGCGCCTGCTGCACCAGCCGTTGCGAGACACCCACGCGCAGCGCGCCGGTGAGCAGCTTGTTGAACACCAGGCGCTCGCCGCTGCACAGCTGCCGCCAGCCGGCGACGACCACCGCACGGCGCACCACTCCGGGCTGGTTGGCCACCGCCAGCAGATGCTGCTCGATCCAGTCCGACAACGGCCGGTCGGCGGCGGGATGCAAGGGGTCATCCAGCAGCAGTGTCAGTGTTTCGGCCAGATCGCCGACCTGAGCGTAGCTGTCTTCCACCAGCCAGGCGGGCAGTCCGGATTCCTCGGCAATCCAGCTGCGCAGCTCACCACTGGCGGCGATCCTGCGGCGTGCGCCGCCGACCTTGCCGCCGCTGAGCAGGTACAGCGCCCACGCCGCATCGTGCGCCGCTGCGTGGCGGAAGTAGTCGACCAGTGCGGCGCGCTTGTCCAGCGTCGCAGTACTGCGGTCCAGGCGCTGGTAGAGCGCGGCGAAGGCCTTCATTCCTCGCTCCCGAAGTCGGTGCGAAAGGCTTCAGCCGCCACGCCGCGCTCGCGCAGGAACGGAATCAATGCATCGGTATTGCCATGGGTGGCGATGACCCGCTGCGCGCCGGTCTGTTCGATGGTCTGCAGCAGCGCGGGCCAATCAGCGTGATCGGAAATGATGAAGCCCCGGTCGACGTTGCGGCGCCGCCGGTTGCCGCGCAGCTGCATCCACCCCGAGGCGAACCCCAGTTGATGCGGTCCGAAGCGGCGCATCCACGGCGTGCCTGCGGCCGAGGGTGGGGCCAGGATCAACTGGCCGGCGGCATCGGGTTGACGCCCCTGTTCGGCGACGGTGAGCGTCTCCAGCATCGGGATGTTGGCCTGCCGGTAGACCGACACGCCATTGGCGATGGCGCCGTGCAGCCACGCGGGGCGGTCGTCCAGTGGCAACAACTCGGCCAGCACCCGCTGCGCCTTGCCGAGTGCATAGCACAGCAGGATCGCCGCTTCGCCACGTTGTTCGCATTCGCGGCGCCACGCCACGATCTCTGCGGCGACCGCCGGGGTGTCCGGCCAGCGATAGATCGGCAGCGCGAACGTGGCTTCGGTGATGAACGTATCGCAGGGCACCACTTCGAAGGGCGTGCAGGTCGGGTCGGGTTGGCGCTTGTAGTCGCCGGACGCCACCCACACCCGTTCACCATCGTCGATGCGCACCTGCGACGAACCGAGCACATGACCGGCCGGATGCAGCGATACCTGCACCCGGCCCAAGCGGAACGGCACCCCCTCGGCGTGCGCCTGCACGCCAACATCGCCCAGCCGCCAGCGCAGGATCGGCAGGCTTCCTTCGCTGCAGTGGTATTCGCCCATGCCCGGGCGCGCGTGGTCGCCGTGGCCATGGGTGATGACCGCGCGCGGCACCGGGCGCCAGGGATCGATGTGGAAATCTCCCGCGGCGCAGTACAGCCCCTCCGGACGCAGCACCACCAGATCGTCATTGCCTTCCATGCGGCCACTGTGGCCTGCGCTTCGTGCAGGCGGTGAGAACCGGCCTGAACACGGGCTTGGCGGGGCATGCGGCACAATCGGACCGCATACCTCTTGCCGCCAGGATGGACCGGATGAGTGGACCCAGCTTCAGCAGCAACGTGCCGTTTGAAACCCATGTGGTGCTGAACCAGCCGCCACCGTTCGCGGGCCGCCAGCTGTGGACCGACGATGTGGCGTTGGCGGAGGCGGTGCATCGCGAGGGTGCCGGTGCCTTAGCGCCACGCCTGGCCGTGTACGGGGCCCTGGCCGGCGACGAGCTGTACCGGCTCGGCTTCGATGCCAACCGTGATCGCCCGCGGCTGCGTACGCACGATGCGCAGGGCCACCGCATTGATACGGTCGAGTTCCACCCTGCGTACCACCAGCTGATGTCCGCAGCGAAGCAGCATGGCGTGGCGGGTCTGTCCTGGCACGAGCCGCAGCCCGGCGCACACGTCGCGCGTGCGGCGCTGAGCTACCTGCACCACCAGGCCGAAGCCGGCACCAGTTGCCCCTTGACCATGACCCATGCGGCGGTGGCAGTGCTGCAGTCGCAGCCGCACCTGGCCGAATGGGCGCGCAAGGCCGCCGCGCCGGTCTATGACCCGCGCGACGTGCCGGTGGCGGACAAGACCGGCATCACGCTGGGCATGGGCATGACCGAGAAGCAGGGCGGCTCGGATGTACGTGCGAACAGCACGCGCGCCGAGCCGATCGATGGCGAACGTTACCGCCTGGTCGGCCACAAGTGGTTCTTTTCCGCGCCGATGTGCGATGGCTTCCTGGTGCTGGCGCAGGCGCCGGGCGGGCTGACCTGCCTGCTGATGCCGCGCCGGCTGGCCGATGGCGACCGCAATGCATTCAGGCTGATGCGGCTGAAGGACAAGCTGGGTGACTGGTCCAATGCGTCCAGCGAGGTCGAGTTCTGTGGCGCGCAGGCATGGCGCGTGGGCGAAGAAGGGCGTGGCGTGGCGACCATCATCGGCATGGTGATGATGACCCGCCTGGACTGCATGCTGGGTGCGGCCGCGGAGATGCGCATGGCGCTGGCGCAGGCGCTGCACCATGCACGCCATCGGCGCACCTTCGGCAAGCTGCTGGTGGAGCACTCGCTGATGACCAACGTGCTGGCTGATCTGGCGCTGGAGTCGGAAGCGGCCACGGTGTTGGCGATGCGCATCGCACGCGCGGTGGATCGTGCCGGTGTGGATGCCAATGAAGCGGCGATGGCGCGGTTGGGGACGGCGCTGGGCAAGTACTGGCTGTGCAAGCGTGCGCCGGCCTTCGTCAATGAAGCGCAGGAATGCCTTGGCGGTGCCGGCTACGTGGAGGAGTCGATGCTGCCGCGCCTGTACCGGCAGGCACCGTTGAATTCGATCTGGGAGGGCAGCGGCAACATCCAGTGCCTGGATGTGCTGCGTGCGCTGGCGCGTGAACCGGAGGCGATGGCGGCGTTGCGCGGTGAGCTGGCGTCGGTGGCCGACCGTGATGCGCGCTATGCAGCAGCATTGCAGCGTTGGGCAGCGGCGCCGCCACCGGAGGAAGCGCAGGCGCGGCTGTTCTGCGAGCGCACTGCGCTGCTGCTGCAGGCGGCGCTGCTGCTGCGTGCGCGCAGTCCGATGGCGGAGGCGTTCGTGCGTAGCCGGCTGGAAGGGGAGCATGGGCTGGCGTTCGGGACGCTGCCGGCGGGGCTGGAGCTGACGGCGATGCTGGCGCGCCCGCTGCCGTAGGGGCGGCCCACGCCGGCTCTCGACACCTACGCTGACAGATTTTCATCAGATAAGGCTCGGGCGCGCCATCCATGGCGCTTACGCCCCTGCGCGACCTACCCGCGCGTCCTTGGACACTTTCCGTGGGCGCGCACCACGGAATCAACAGAAGAAGCAGGGAGCGAAAAGCAGAAAAGCCGCGGCAGTGCCGCGGCTTTTCCTGTGGAGCCGAGCCGGTGCTCGGCTGCCGGTAAGGCTTAGTGCTTGGCTTCTTCCTTGGCGGCGTTGGCCTTGGCGTCATTGGCGACATCGCGGGCCTTGTCGGCGACCTTCTGCGCGGCGGTGGCGTCGCTGGCGTGCGCGGCGGCGTCGGTTGCGGCGTCCTTGGCCTTGTCGGCGGCGTTGGCAGTGGCGTCTGCGGCCTTGTCCAGCGCCTGCTGGGTATCGGCGGCGGCCTGCTCGGAAGCGGCGGCGGTCTTGTCGGCGGCTTCGCGGGTGGCGGCAGCAGCCTTGTCGACGGCGTCGCGGGCGGCAGCGCCGGCGCTGTCGGCCGCCTGCTGCGCGTCCTGCTTGGCCTGTTCGGCTTCCGGGCCCTTGCAGGCGGCCAGAGCCAGCAGCAGGGAGGCGGCCAGCAGGGTGGTGGTGATCGGACGAATCTTCATGGCGGTCTCCGGCACTGCAATGGATGGGGACGCCAGCCTATTCATGCCGTTGTGAAGACCGGGTCGCGATGCAGGGGCTTGATCGCCGGCATCCACGCAAAGAAAAAGCCGCTGGCGAACCAGCGGCTTTTCCAGAACAGCGTGAAGAAAGAAGTTATTACTTCTTGGCTTCTTCAGCAGCGTCCTTGGCCTTCTCAGCGGTGCCTTCAGCAGCCTTGGCAGCGTCAGCAGCAGCGCCGGCAGCAGCGTCGGTGGCAGCACCGGCGGTCTGGGCAGCGGCGTCGGTGGCGGCGTCAGCAGCGGTGGCGGCGGTGTCAGCGGCCTGCTGGGCAGCGTCGGCGGTCTGGGCGCCAGCAGCGGCGGCCTGGTCGGCAGCAGCCTGGGCTTCGGTGGCGGCTTCGTTGGCCGAAGCAGCGGCGTCCTGGGCAGCTTCCTGCTTCGAGCAGGCGGCCAGGGCCAGAGCCAGGGACATCGCGACCAGCAGCTTGTTGATGCTCATTGTGTAAATCCTCGTCGTTAGAATTAGGCAACGCGCATGCTGCGCGCCGACAACATGATGACAAGCCAAGATTGGGTGTCAAGCGATCCCGCATTCATTTTTGCGAAATCATCGTTAAATCTTTTTAAATCAATTCGATGGCGATTGCCGTTGCTTCGCCGCCGCCGATGCAGAGGGTGGCAATGCCGCGCTTGCCACCACGCGTGCGCAGAGCGTTGACCAGGGTCACCACAAGACGTGCGCCGGAGGCACCGATGGGGTGACCCAGTGCGCAGGCGCCGCCATTCACGTTGAGCTTGTCGTGAGGGATGCCCAGTTCGCGCATCGGGGCCATCGCCACCACGGCAAAGGCTTCGTTGATTTCGAACAGATCGACCTGGTCCAGCGACCAGCCGGTCTTGCCCAGCAGCTTGTGCAGCGCGCCGATCGGCGCGGTGGTGAACCACTCCGGTTCCTGCGAGTGGGTGGCGTGGCCGACGATGCGGGCCAGTGGCGTGATGCCACGTGCGGCCGCGTCTTCCTCGGTCAGCAGCACCACCGCGGCGGCACCGTCGGAGATGCTGGAGGAACTGGCGGCGGTCACGCTGCCGTCCTTCTTGAAGGCCGGACGCAGGGTCGGGATCTTGGCGATGTCCGAGCGCCCCGGCTGCTCGTCGGTGGCGACCTCGACGTCACCCTTGCGGGTGGCTACCTTCACCGCGACGATCTCGTCGGCGAACGCACCATTGGCCTGGGCAGCCTGCGCGCGCTTGACCGACTCGATCGCATAGGCGTCCTGCTCTTCGCGGCTGAACTGGTACTTGTCCACCGCGCACTCGGCGAATTCGCCCATGGCCTTGCCGTCATAGGCGTTGACCAGGCCATCGTGGGCCATGTGGTCGACCGCCTGGAAGTTGCCGAAACGGTTGCCGGTACGGGAGTTCGGCAGCATGTGCGGGGCGTTGGACATCGATTCCATGCCGCCGGCGACCACGATGCTGGCCGAGCCGGCCTTGATCAGGTCATGGCCGAGCATGATGGTCTTCATGCCCGAGCCGCACACCTTGTTCAGCGTGGTGGCACCGGCCGACAGCGGGATGCCGGCGGCGATCGCCGCCTGGCGGGCGGGCGCCTGGCCGAGGTTGGCCGGCAGCACGCAGCCCATCAGGACTTCGGAAACGTCGCTGGCCGGGACACCCGATTGTTCCAGGGCGGCGGCGATGGCTGCGGCGCCGAGGGTCGGGGTCGGCACGCCGTTGAACTGGCCGAGGAAGGAGCCGATGGCGGTGCGCTTGGCGGCGGCGATGACGATGTTGGACATGGCAATCTCGTTGATGCGTAAGCAATGTTCGGAAAGGAGACCGGAGGCCGTTGGATGCGCCCCGGTTTCCCGGCAGACTGCGTGGGGGTCGGCCCAAGTATAGAGGGTCGGGGAGGGCTGCCGCTGTGCGGCGCCGAACGCCTGCCGGGATGAAGGCAGGCCAACGTTCACGGGAAGGAATCGATGGAGCGAACGATGATGGTGAGGTCTGTGCTGGCAACCGCGCTGGCGATGGCGCTGACGGCCTGTGGTGGAGGCGGCGGAGGCGGCAGCAACGTGCGCGTCGACCCGCCCCCGACCACGCCGACACCTCCAACCACGCCTCCGCCGACGACACCACCGCCGGCCAAGCCGCAGGAGCCGGCCTTTGACGCGCATCTTTCAGTCACCAACGCGCGTGCCGCACAGGCCGCCGGCCTGACCGGGCAGGGCGTGCGCATCGGCATCGTCGATTCGGGCGTGCAGCGCAACGCGGTGGCCTTGAATGGTCGCGTGCTGGCCAACTTCAATTACATCGATCCCGCCAGGAACAACCTGGCGGTTGATGACGTGGTCGGGCATGGCACCGCCGTGGCCAGCCTCGCCGCCGGCGCAGCAGTGGGGACCTGGCCGGGCGGTATCGCGCCAGGCGCCCAGATCGTCTCGGCAAGAATCATTTCCGACAAGCCGCCGACCGATGACGGCAGTGGCCAGGGCAATGCCTTCAGTGGGCCGCTGGGCGTGGCCCAGGTCCACCAGGACCTGATCAGCTACAACGTGAAGGTGATGAACAACTCGTGGGGCGGCCTGTACTGGACCGACCTGCCGACCACCGCGCAGGTAGCCGCCGAATACCGGCCGTTCGTGATCAACCACGGTGGCCTGGTGGTGTTCGCCGCCGGCAATGACGGCCGCAGCGAGCCGAGCAGCCTGGCCGCGCTGCCCAGCCAGAAGGGCGTGGCAGGCACGCTTCCGGCGGCCGATCTGGAGCGCGGCTGGCTGGTGGCCACGGCGGTGGACCCGTTTACGCCGGGCGCGCTGGCCAGCTATTCGAATGCCTGCGGCCAGGCGGCCCGCTACTGCCTGGCAGCGCCGGGCAGCGCGGTCTACCCGGATGCCAACGGTGGCAGCTACTACTGGAACTACGGCACCTCGTTCGCCGCGCCGCTGGTCTCCGGTGCGGCGGCGCTGGTCTGGCAGCGCTTCCCCTACTTCAACAACGATCTGGTGAGACAGACCCTGCTGGGCACTGCCAAGGACATCGGTGCGCCCGGCGTGGATCCGGTGTTCGGCTATGGCCTGCTCGACATCGGTCGCGCGATCAACGGTCCCGGCCGCTTCGACTGGGGCGATGTGGTTGCCAACGTTGATGCCGGCTCGACCAACTCGATGTGGAGCAACGACATCACCGGCAGCGGTGGCCTGGTCAAGCAGGGCGGAGGCAAGCTGGTACTGGCCGGCAACAACAGCTATTCCGGCGCCACCCGCATCGAGCGCGGCATCCTGACGCTGCAGAACGGTGGCGTGATCCGTTCGAATGTGACGATCCTCGCCCAGCCCGACCCGGATTCCACCGGTCTGCAGTTCAACGGTGGCACGCCGCGGGTGATCGGCAATGTGGTCAACGGCGGCAGCGTGTTCCTCACCACCGGCAACACCACCGGCACCATCGAGGGCAACTACACCCAGCAGCCTGGCGCGCAGCTGATGATCGCGCTCGGTGCCAACGCACTTCAGGTCACCGGCAACGCAACGATCAATGGCGGTGTGCGTGTGCACGGCTTCGTCTCCGGCTATGTGCCGCAGAACGGAACGCGCCAGGACCTCATCCACGCCGCGGGGGGCCTGAACGGCACCTTCAGTACCCAAGCCACTTCCACCGGTCTGCAGGGGCTGACCCTGGTGGCACCCACGTATGGCTACGACAGCAACAACGCCTGGTTGAACGTGAACCAGGTCAGCGTCACCGCCGCAGCCAGTGGCCTGAGCGCCTCCGCACAGGCCGCAGCGCAGCGACTGGAAGGCGCATTCGCAGTGCTCGACGGCAATACCGGCCTGCAGGGATCGCCCTTCGGTACGGCAGCCGGTGCGCTGCAGTGGGCCGGAGGCGGCCAGCAGGGCCTGGCCGACAGCCTGCAGAGCCTGTCCGGCCAGGCGCATGCCCGCGCCGAGGCTGCCACCTTCGACAGCATCGACATGTCGCGGCGTGCGATTGCCGAGCGCTTCGATCGTGTACAGACCACCCCGCGCCTGCGCGGGAGCTGGCAGAGCGCGCTGGGTGAGGCGGGGCAGGGCAGCTTCGCCGGCAACGCCGCCGACAGCCGGGGCTGGATGGCCGGCCAGGATCTGCCGCTGGGCGGCAACGGCCTGATGGGCGTCGCCTTCGGTGAGACCCGCAGCAATGGTGGCAGCAGTTTCGGCGGTGATCGCGGGCGTGATCGCCAGGCGCAGGCACAGTTGTACGCTGGCTGGAACCTGGGGCGTGGCTATGCGCTGGCCCAGTTCGGCAGTGGCCAGTTCACCCGCGCGCTGGATCGCCAGCTGCTGCTGGGTGCGGGCGCCTATGGTGTCTCGGCGCGTTACGGCGGGCGTTTCAGCAGCGCCAGCGTGGAAGGCGGATATCGCCTGGGCCGCGCAGGCGCTTCGTTGACGCCCTACCTCGGTGCCAGCACCACGCGTGTCGATACCGATGCGTTCAATGAGCTGGGCGGTTTCGGCTTCGGCCTGCGGGGTGATGCCACCCGCGCGCAGCGCAGCCAGATGCTGGCCGGCATCCGCGGCGAGCGGGGCTGGGGGCGTTGGAACCTGCGCGGACACGCCGAGTGGCAGCAGCGGCTGGACGGCGGTGACGCCGATTGGCAGGCCAGTTTTGTCGGCGTGGATGCCTGGGCGCCGCTGGCAGGCTGGAATGCGCCGCGCGGCAGTGCGCTGATCGGCGTCGCGCTGGAATCGTGGTGGGGCCGCAATGGCCGCTTGAGCCTGGGTTTCGACCAGCGTATCGGTGGCGAGGGCGCGCGGCAGGCTGCGTTGCGCTACAGCACCGGGTTCTGAGCAATCGGTCGCGCCGGGAAGGATCCCGGCGCGACGTCTGCAGCCTCAGCCGCCGCGCAGGTTGCCCAGGCGCGGAGTGCTGCGGCCCAGCGGCATCTTCAGCTTGCCGATCGACAGGATGCGGCTTTCCGCAATGCGATCGGCGGCCCGCTGCGGCGCGATGTTCTCGCGCTGCGACAGTTCGAAGATGCGGGTGAGGTTGTGGTAGATGCTGCGGATCAGGCGCATCGCGCGTTCGCGGTTGTAGCCGTCGATCTCCAGCGACACGTTCATCACACCGCCGGCGTTGACGGCGTAGTCGGGGGCGTAGAGGATGCCACGCGCATGCAGTTCGTCGCCGATCTCCAGGCTCGACAGCTGGTTGTTGGCCGTGCCGCAGATGATCTTGGCCTTGATCCGCGGCAGCGTGTCGGCGTTGATCGCGCCTTCCAGCGCACACGGTGCGAACACATCGGCGTTCACTTCGTGGATCTCGTCCGGCTTGACCGCCTCGGCGCCGAAATCGCTGACTGCACGATCAACCAGCGCACTGTCCAGGTCGGTGACATACAGCTTGGCACCGCGGTCACGCAGCAGTTTCACCAGTTCCATGCCGATGTGGCCCAGACCCTGCACCGCGATGCTGGTCTTGCCTACTTCCTCATGGCCGAACTTGAAGCGCATCGCCGCCATCAGTGCCTGCAGTGCGCCGTAGGCCGTGAAAGGCGCCGGATCGCCGGAGCCACCATGGACCTGGTGCACGCCGGTCACGAACTGGCTCTCCAGGTAGATGTTCTCCATGTCGTTGACGTCGGTGCCAACGTCCTCGGCGGTGATGTAGCGGCCGCCCAGCGAATCGACGTAGCGGCCGAAGGCGCGGAACAGTACCTCGGTCTTGTCCGTCTTCGGGTCGCCGATGATCACCGCCTTGCCGCCGCCCACGTTGAGCCCGGCCAGCGCATTCTTGTAGGTCATCGTCCGGCTCAGCCGCAGCACATCGGCCAGCGCTTCGTCGGTGCTGGCGTAAGGGCGCATGCGCACGCCGCCCAGGGCGGGGCCCAGGGTGGTGTTGTGGATGGCGATGATCGCCTTCAGGCCGGCATCGTGGTTGTGGCAGAACACCACTTGTTCGTGGCCGGTGGTGGCGAGGGTTTCGAATAGCATGGCGTCTCCGATGGCGCGAACAGCGGCGAACTGCAGCGAACGGCCAGTGAACGGTAGGGTCCCAAAAACAAAAAAAGCGACGTCGTCAGTGCAGGGGGACGGGTCGCGCGGCGCCATTCTAGTCCATTCCCCCGGTCGCTGCCGTCGACATCGGCGCCCTTCCGGTTAAAGAAGATGAAAGTGCGGCCGATGCTGCGACGACGGCGGGTGGCCGGATTCGCGTGAAGAGGCAGGGCGGTCAGTGACGGCAAGGGCACCACAACGACAGGGCAGGCGGCGATGACGCCGGCCTGGTGGCGATCGCTGCGCGGCTGGCTGGCGCGCTCGACCGGGGCGGCTCCGTTGCGCCTGGCGGCCGTATCGCGACAGGCGGTCGCTGCTGCCGCAGCCAGCCTTCAGGGCGAGGCGCTGCAGGCCGGTGAGATCGCCGCCCACCTGCAGCGCGGCCTGCATGCACTTGCCCTGTACCCACGGCTGGCCGGCGAGCCTGCCCCCGTGCAGGATCCGGCACTGGGCGAAGCGGTGGCGCGCGCGCTGCAGGACCGTGACTGGGCCGCCCGGCACCTGCCGCGGCGCCCGCAACTGCTGCCGCAGCTGATCCAGACCGTCAACGACGATGCCGCCTCGGCACGGGTGATGGCGGCGATCATCGGCCAGGACCCGGTGCTGACCGGAAATCTGCTGCGCATCGCCAACAGCCCGGCCTACAAGGTGCATGAGCGGCCGGTGGAAAGCCTGCAGCGTGCGGTGACCCTGGTCGGTACCGAGGGCGTGCGCCAGATCATCAGCGCGGTGCTGGTGCAGCCGGTGATGCAGGTGCAGTGCGGCATGTTTCCGCAGTTCAGCACGGTCATCTGGGAGCACGCACTGCTGGCTTCGCGTGCGGCCGCCGATCATGCGCGCACGGTCACCTTCGGTGATGCCTTCGCTGCGCAGTGGCTGGGCCTGGTGCAGGGGCTGGGGTCAGCGCTGGTGATGCGCCAGTTGCTGCAGGAAGCGCAGGCACGCGACGAAACCGTGGAGCCGGCGCTGGCCCTGCAACTGCTCCAACAATGGTCGTTGCCGCTGGCACAACGCGTGGCTGCAGCCTGGGAGCTGCCCGAGCCCGTGCACCAGGCACTGGCGCCGGAGGCCGATGGCCCACTCGCCGACAGCCTGCGTCTGGCCAGCGCTGCGGCGGCAGCCAGCCTGCTGTGCCGGCATGGACATGCCAGCCAGAGCCGCATGCTGGCCCTGCTCGAACAGTTGCCTTCAGCGCCGCCGCATGCCCTGCGTTGGATCTGGCGGCGCCTGCATGGACGCAGCGTGGAAACACGTGATGAGGCCGGACAGGAAGAGGCGGGTCCAACACCCTGAGCGCTACAGCTGCGATTCGACCGGCAGCCAGCTGATCACCCGCGACAACCAGCGTTTGCGCGCCGTTGCCCCCGGCTCCGCCTCCACCCAGTGCGGTGGCGGTTCGCGCTCCAGCCAGCGCAACCGGCGACGCTCATCCAGAGCCAGCCACCAGCTGTGCCTGGGATCAGCCAGGCGCAGGTACTCGTCCCGCAGCTGTGCGCCCAGCACCGGATCGTCGAACAGCACGCCCATCTCGGTGTTCAGATAGGCCGAGCGCGGGTCGAGGTTGAACGAACCGACAAAACCGCGGCGGTCATCGACCAGGAACGCCTTGGTATGCAGGCTGGCGCCGCTGCTGCCGAACACGCCGGCATCGCCGGACTGCCCTTGTGCCTTCAGTTCGTAAAGGTGGACGCCGGCTTCGAGCAACGGCACGCGGTAGCCCATGTAGCCACCATGCACGGCGGCGACGTCATTGGCGGCCAGTGAGTTGGTGACCACGCCGACCTGCACGCCCCGCCCGGACATGGCCGAAAAGCCATCCAGGCCCTCGTTGCCGGGAACGAAGTAGGGCGAGATCAACAGGGCCTTGTGCCTGGCGGCCTGCAGCTCGCTGATCAGGGTCGACACCAGCCAGGCAGCGCGATCGTCCTTGCGGTGCTTCATCGGCGGGTCGGACACGATGCGCACTGCACCGCTCCAGCGCAGCGGCTCGGGGCTCGGGCGCTGCCGCTTGCGTGATTCGGCCACGCGCGCCAGGTACGGCCGGGCCACGTCCCGCTGCGCCTCATGGTCCGATTCGCGCACCAGCAGGCGCAGCTGTGCGTCGGTATGGAAGGCAAGCGCGGATACCGGAATGGCGGTTTCGCTGTTCCAGTAGTCGTCGAAGATGCGGTTGGCCTGCTCCACGGCGGGGCCGGCGACCAGCAGGTCTAGATCCTGGAAGTTCACATCGGTGCGCGCGCTGAAATACTCCTCGCCGATGTTGCGGCCACCGACGATCGCGACGCGGCCATCGGCGATCCAGCTCTTGTTGTGCATGCGGTGGTTCACGCTGAAGAAGCGCTGCACCATCTCCACCATGCGCAGGATGCCGGTCCGGTTGCGGAACGGGTTGTACAGGCGGATCTCGATGTTCGGATGCGCATCGAGCGCCATCATCAGCGCGTCCTTGTCCTTGGCATTCATGTCATCAAGCAGGATGCGCACGCGCACGCCGCGCTCGGCGGCGTCATACAGCGCCTTGGCCATCAGGTGGCCGATCAGGTCGTCGTGCCAGATGTAGTACTGCAGGTCCAGGCTGCGGCCTGCGTGCGTGGTGATCATCGCGCGTGCGGCGAAGGCATCCATGCCATCACTGAGGAAGGCCACGCCGGACTGGCCGGGATGGGCCTCCTGCAATGGCACGATCTGCTGGTCGATGCGGGTCTGCGCCGGCTGCAGTGGCAGCACATGCGAAGGCGTGCCCTGTGCCTGCGGCGTGAGGTGGTCGGCCAGCAGCAGGCCGGACAGCACCAGCAGCACCAGCACGGCGAGGATGATCGCAGCAACACGCAGCAGGCGTCGCCACAGCGGCTTGGGCAGGCTCATGCCCCGATGGTAGAGCCACGCCATGCGTGAAGGAATGCCTGCAGGATCGACAAGGGGTCAGAGCCCTTGCCTTCGGCACGGGATCCCACCCCGAGGGGGCGTCACCGATGGAGTCGGATCCCATTCCACAGGAAAGGGCTCTGACCCGCACACCTCAGAACCGCTCATCGCTGCCCAGGTAGCGCCACTGCCCCGGCGGCAGCGGCCCCAGCGCCACGCGTCCGATACGCAGGCGGCGCACCCCGGTCACCTGCAGCCCGGCGGCTGTCACCGCTGCACGCAGGCCCTTGGCGGTAAGCCCCTTGCCGGCAAAGCGCAGGCGTTGTTCGCTCTGCCAGCTGACCTTGCCGCCGCCGGCCTCCTGCTGCAAACGCGCCATCAGCCATGGCCCACGCTCCGGGCCGCCCTCGGCCACTTCGATCAGGTATTCCTGTTCGGTGCGGCCAAGATTGCGCTGCAGATGGGCCAGCGTGGCCGGATCCTGGCTGACCACCACCAAGCCGCTGTCGCTGGCCGGAAGCGAGGCGGCCAGCTGCAGGCCATGGAAGTGACGCTGCAGCGGACGGATGTCGCTGGCATCGAGTTCGCTGCGGCTGTCACTGCTGACCAGCGCACACAGGGTCTCAGCGGCAACGCCGGCCGGCTTGTTCAACAGCATGCTGACCCGCTCGGCCTTTTCATCGCTGGCCTGCTCGGCCACAACGATCACCGCGCTGTCATCGACCGGGCGCTGCGGCTGCTCCACCACGTCGCCGTTGACCGTGACCCAGCCGCCTTCGATGTAGCGTCGCGCTTCGCCGCGCGGGATGCCGAGCAGGGCGGACAGGCGTTTGTCGAGACGGATCGGTTCCATGGCGGCAAGGTCGGGCAGGGGGCGCGCAGTGTAGCTGCTGCGGCCGGTCAGCGCTGGCCGCGGTTGGCCAGCTCGGTCAGGTACAGGCGGGTATCGAACTCCAGCTGCAGGTACTCCGGCTCCATGTGCTGGCACAGCTGGTAGAAGGCCTTGTTGTGGTCGGCTTCCTTCAGGTGGGCCAGCTCATGTACCACGATCATGCGCAGGAACGCTGCTGGTGCCTGGCGGAACACGGTGGCGATGCGGATCTCGCGGCTGGCCTTGAGGCGGCCGCCGTGCACGCGGGAAATGGCGGTATGAGTGCCCAGCGCGTGCTTGATCACTTCCAGCGTGTTGTCGTAGCAGACCTTGTTGAGCGGCACCGACTTGCGCAGGTAGCGGTCCTTCAGCTCCTGGGTGTAGTCGTACAGCTGGCGGTCGCTGCGCACTTCATGCGGGTCGGGGTAGCGCTGCTGCAGCCAGGGGCCGAGCTTGCCCTGCGCCAGCAGTTCGCTGACCTGGGCGACCAGGGGTTCGGGATAGCCGGTGAGGTACTTCAGGACTGCCATGCAGGGGCGGCGGGGCGTCGGTAGAATGGGGCATCCAAGATTACACGCGGTACGCACCGACCATGGCAAAGCCCAACGCGCTGCAGGAACAATTGCTCAAGGCCGGCCTGGCCAAGAAGTCGCAGGCCAGCGCCGCCGCGCGCGAGCAGGCCAAGGCCCGCCAGGGCAAGGCCGAATCGACCTCGGCCGAGGTCCAGCGCGAGGCTGAACGCGTCCGCGCCGAGAAGATCGAGCGCGACCGCGCGCTGGCCGCCGAGCGCAATGCGCAGGCCAGGCAGGCTGAACAGAAGGCGCAGGCGAAGCAGATCATCGCGGCCCATGCCGTGTCCCACAAGGGCGATGACGAGTACCGCTTCAGCGATGGCACGGCGATCCGCACCCTGCTGATCGACCCCAAGCTGCGCAAGGCGCTGTCGGTCGGCGTACTGGTCATCGTTGCCCACGGCGACGGTTACGCGCTGCTGCCACGTGCTGCTGCCGAGAAGGTGCGTGAGCGCGCCCCGGAAGCAATCATCGTCGACCACGGCCAGCCGGGCTCGACCGCTGAGATATCCACCGGCAATGCCGAGGACGACGCCTACTACGCCCAGTTCCAGGTGCCCGACGACCTGGTCTGGTAAGCGAAAAGGGGACGGAGGGGATTAAGTCGCGATCGACCTGATTGAAGCCCTCCACGTTCTGCTCAGATTGCTGAAGATCAGCCGGGCATGGCTCGGCTCAACACAGGTCCGCTCCTTTGTGCGCGGGTGTATCGTCCCCATATCAGGCGACACACCTGCGGAGGATGGCCATGGCCACCGGTTGGGCGGGAGACGGCGCGGTCCAGGACCAGATCGACGCCACCGTCGACGATGCGATTGCCCGCGCGCGGCGCCAGCTGCGGCAGGGCCCTGGTCTGGAAAACTGTGAGGAATGCGACGCGCTGATTCCGCTGGCGCGGCGCCAGGCCGTGCCCGGGGTACGGCTGTGCGTGGCGTGCCAGCAGGCGCATGACGACGAAGAACAGGCGCATGCCGGCTACAACCGGCGTGGCAGCAAGGACAGCCAGCTGAGGTAAGGGGTGTTTTATTGGAAGGCTGCGCCCTGCACCTGCAGAAGCAACGTCAACATCAAAGGCTGGCATTCCGTGGGTTGGCAGGGCGGTGTCGGAGTGCGGGGACGCCGTGAACCCGTCCATGGGGGCTTGGCCGCGGCATCCATGCCGCGGACACCCCGCACTCCGACACCGCCCCGCCTCTGACAGATTTCCGCGATCTGTTGGAACCCGCTGCTGATGCCGACCGTTGGTCGGCACGGGGTAGGATTCAATTTTGACTATCGATATCTGACAGATGTGCCGACCAACGGTCGGCACCCACCAACAGCGCGCGGAATCTGTCAGAGGTGGGGCGGTGTGGGTGGGCAGGACCGTTGGCGCCATGGATGGCGCCATCGAGCCCCCATGGACGGGTTTACGGCGTGTCCTGACCACCCACACCGCCCCGCCATCCCACGGAATGCCGCTCTTGATCTTGCTTCGGCTTCGGCCTCGGCAGGTGCAGGGTGCAGCCCTGCAAAGAAGAACCTCCCTCAGCCGTCGCCCTGGATGCCACCGGGGGCCTGTGCCGGGTCGCGCCAGCGCCGCACCGTGCGCTGGAAGAACAGGTTGTTCGGCAGCTGCAGCACCGTGCCCTCGTGGCCGTCGCCGGTCTCCTGCAGCGTGGTGTAGATCAGGTTCACGTCGATCACCCGGCCCTTCAGGCCCGGTTTCTCGCCGTTCTCCAGCACCTCGATGTAGTCATGCAGGCGGAATGGGCGCGTGGTGAAGATCAGCAGCGTGCAGAAGATGTTGGAGAGCACGCTCCAGGCCGCGAAGAAGGCCACCGCACCCACCGCCGCGAAGCCGGTGAACGCGGTCCACAGTACCGACGGCGATGCGCCGAGCAGGCTGAGGATGTACAGCACTGCGCTGAAATAGACCACGAAACTGGTGATCCGGCGCGCGCCCATCACCATTTCCGGTGGCAGCGTGTAGTGCTCGGCGAAGCGGCGGATCAAGCGCCGTGCCAGCACCCGCAGCAGCCACGCGGCCAGCAGGGTGAGCAGGATCTTCACGGCGATACCCGCGTCGTGGAGCCAAGGGTAGGTCCAGGCCGGCAGGTGATCCTTCAGCGACAACATCATGGGGGCGACGACGGGTGGCAATAACGGCCCTCGATGTTACCCGGCGCGTGCGGGGGATTCGACCGCCGGGGTCCAGGCCAGGCAGACCAGCTCCTGGCGGTGCTGCTGCAGGCAGGCGCGGCCGTTGTCGGGGCGCAGCTGCAGTGACAGGCCCAGCGCCTGCAGCAGGACGCAGGCAGCGATCACCAGCAGGGCGGCGCAGGAAGGGCTGGACATGGCAGGACTCCCGGACGGCAGATTCGCGAAGGACCTTCCATGGATGCAGCAGCCGTCGAAAAGGTTGCATGGCATCGGCCGTCGATCGGCTCTAAACCTTTTCCCGGGTCGCCGCATCCAAGCGATATGCTCGACACCACCATGCCCGCGCTGCCTGCCGCCAACGACGCCGTCGACGAACCCGCTCTGGTACGGGCGGCGGCCGCCGGCGACACCGCTGCCTACGAACTGCTGTACCGGCGTCACGCGCCGCGTGTATTCGCTGTCCTGTGGCGGTTGTGTGGCGGCCAGCAGGCACGTGCCGAGGATGCGCTGCAGGAGGCCTTCCTGCAGGCCTGGAAAGCCCTGCCAGGGTTCCGTTTCGAGAGCAGCCTGTCCACCTGGCTGCATCGGCTGGGGGTCAACGCCGCACTGATGGAACTGCGTGGTCGCGCCGCAGGGCAGGATCACGACAGTCTGGAGGATGTCGATGGCGGCCTGCAGGAACTGGCGGTGCATGACCGTTGCGCGGGTACCGAGCGTGACCTGGAGCGCGCATTGTCGACACTGCCACCACGGGCGCGTGCGGTACTGGTGCTGCACGATATCGAAGGCTGGAAACATCAGGAAATCGCCGAGCAGCTGCAGATGGCTGTCGGCAGTTCCAAGGCACAGCTGCATCGTGCGCGCGGCCTGTTGCGCGCACGGCTGGGAGACATGACATGAGTACACACGAACACGATTCCGATCACGACCTGCTGGCCCGGCTGCGCGCGCTGCCGAACGAGCGCGACGTACCCGCCGATGGCTGGGCACGCCTGTCCGCCCGGCTGCCGCCGCGTGAATCGCAGGCAGCGCCCGCGCCAACGGACAACGTGGTGGTCCTGCCGGTGCGTTCGCGGCGCCGCTGGTGGTTGCCGGCCGGCGCTGCCCTGGCTGCCAGCCTGGCACTGTATGCGGTGGCGCCGTGGCGGCATGCGCAGCCGGATACGCCGGCGCCGTCCGCCCTGCAGCTGCAGGCCGCGGCGATGACCGAGCAGTATCAGCAGGCCGTCGCTTCGCTGCCCGATGGACGGGCGCCGGAATGGCAGCCGGCCCTGCACGAACTGGATGAAAGCGCGGCGCAGATCCGTGCCGCCCTGGCGCAGGACCCGCGTGCGCCGCACCTGCTTGGCCAGCTCAAGCGCACCTATGCGCTGCGGCTGGAACTGACCCGGCAGGCGGCCTATGCCGCCGAGTCCGGCTTGACGACCTGAGGAGACCCCCATGACCCGAACCCTGATTTCCTGCTGCGTCGCGCTGCTGTTGGCCCCTGCCGTGGCGCTGGCCGACACCCGCATCGACGAGCGCCACACCTTGGCTGCGGGCGGTCGCATCGAGCTGAGCAACGTGGCCGGCAAGGTGACCGTGCGTGGCTGGGACCGCAATGACGTGCAGCTCACCGGCACGCTCAGCGACGGCCTGCAGTTGCGCCAGGAAAAAAGCGCCAACCGTGTGCGCTGGGAGATCGAATATCCGCGCCGCAGCAACAGCGGTGGTGCAACGCTGGTGTTGAACGTGCCGCGATCGGTGGAGCTGCTGCTGAGCACGGTCAGCGCCAGCCAGGACATCAGTGGTATCGATGTGCGACGGCTGCAGGCCGACACGGTCAGCGGCAGCCTGAGCGCGGCTGGCCGCAGTGGCGACAGCAAGCTCAACACGGTCAGTGGCAGCGTCAGCGCACGCCTGCAGACGCCGAAGCTGGATGTGAACACCGTCAGTGGCCGCATCGAGGCCGGCGGTGGCGTGTCCGGTGATATCGGTGCGCAGACGGTGTCCGGACGGGTCGAGGTCGACGCCGGGCGCGTGCAGCGACTGGCGGTGGAAACCGTTTCGGGCAGCATCGATCTGGCAGCGGCCGGGTTGGCGCCCGGCGGCCGCATCAATGTCGAATCGGTCAGTGCCTCGGTCACGCTGAGCCTGCCACGCACGGTGTCGGCACAGCTGTCGGTGAACAGCTTCAGCGGCTCGATCAACAGCGACGCCGGTCAGGTGGAGCGGCCGCGCTACGGGCCGGGCAGCCATCTCGATACGCGTCTGGGGGGCGGCGATGGAGACATCCGCATCCAGTCGCATTCGGGCAGTGTGCGGGTACGCCTGGATCGCTGAGCACGGTCCGGCAGGCCGCGGCGGCAGCGCCGCCGCGGTCGGTACTGGGTCAGCTGGCTTTCTTCAGCGCCCAGGTGGTGCCGAGGACTTCGATCTTGCCACCGGCCTTGCGGAACGCTGCCAGGTCCGAAGCGATCGAGTCGCTGCTGACCACGGTGCTGGCGGCCGCGCCCTTGCGTTCGCTGCGGATGCTGTTGCTGGCCTTCGCGGGGGTCTTTGCCTTGCGGGGCATGGTTGCTCCTGTCAGGTGGAAGGGGAGGAAAGCGCCCAGGCGTCGGCCTGGCGCAGGTAATCCTGCCGCTCGCGGCGGCAGTCATCGCCGCCCATCGAAAACTGGCGGCAGATCGCCGGGCGCTGCGAATAGATCGTGCAGCGCAGGTGATAGGGATCGATCGCCGCGCACCAGCCTTCCTCGTTGCGCGCCATCACGGCACGGCCGTGGGTGTCGCGTGACAGGAACTGGCCAGGCACGTGGTCGCCGGGCTGCAGCAGCACGGGCAGCCGGCAACAGACCGCGTCACAACGGCGGCAGTCGATGGGTGCAGGTGCTGCGTCAGGTTGTAAGGCCACAGGGGCCTGGCGGGTGCCCAAAGCGGGTCTCGATGGCGGCTCAGGTGCTGCGCGGACCATGAACGAGCCAGGAAGGCATGGCCGCTAGGCCCGCAGGGCGGGCCAGGCTGCACCGTGGACACACACCGGCGTGGCCGGTGGAAGGTGCAGCGGGGTTCTAGCCGACCAAGAGTAACTTAGACCGCGTAACGTTTTGTTAATCCTGGCTGGCTGCCGCCAACGCCAGGCCTTGGACCACGCCCAGCGAGGGCTCGCCGTGGACCATGCGGGCCCCCGGGAAGGCCTCGGCCACGGCCTGGCGCAGGTAGCCGGCACGGGACATGCCGCCGGTCAGGAACACCGCATCCGGGTCGCCCCCGATGTCGCTGCGGACTTGGGCCAGCAGTTCCCGGATCTGCTCCAGGTAGCCGTGGGCGGCGGCGGCCAGGCCATCGGCGCTGCTGTCGGCATGCAGGTCGCGGGCGATGTAGTCCAGCGTGCTGCGGTGCTCGCTGGCGGCGCTGAGGGCGATCTTGGCGCGTTCGACATCGCGGTACAGGCGGGCGGTATTGCCGGTGTCCTGCAGGGCCTGCAGGCGCCCGCCCCACGGCTCGTCGACGTGATCGTATTTGTGCTGGCGGAAGTCGCGCTGGCGCGTCATGTCCTGCACGGTGGCTGCTTCCACATAGTGGTGGGCGGGCACGCGGGTGATGCCGCGGCCGAACAGCGGCATGTAGCTGGACAGGCTCAGCGCCAGATCAATGTCGGTACCGCCGCGGGCGATACCCCACGCGCGGTGGATACGCGGGGCGTCGTCGCCACCGACTTCGGCATGCGCGATATCGGTGGTACCGCCGCCGATGTCGACGATCACCGCCTGGTGCCGCTCGCGGCTTTCGGCGTGGTAGTGCATGGCCGCCGCGGCGGGTTCTTCGAGGAAATCGATCTGGTCGAAGCCGGCCTGGGTGGCGGCCTCGCGCAGGATATCCAGTGCCTGGTCATTGCCGGCCGCGCCGATCGAGCTGCGGAACTGCACCGGGCGGCCGAGCAGAGCGGCACGCAGCGGCTGGCCAAGCTGGGCGCTGGCGGTCAGGCGGATGTGTTCGAGGATGTGCGCGGCGATGCCGGTGATGGTCTGCTTCGCGCGTGGGTGCAGGTTGTAGCCCAGCATCGACTTCGGGCTCTGCACCAGGTTGCCTTCGTGTTCCTCGAAATAGGCTTCCAGCGCGTCGTCGCCGTAGACCGCGTTCTGCAGCAGGTCGCTGGCGCTGCGTTCCTTGCCGGCGCGGGCCTCCATCCATTCACGGCGCAGGGCGCGCAGGGCTTCACGGCGCAGCGCCTGCGGGGTGCGTTCCTGGCCGGCGGCACGGGCTGCACGCGCGGCGCTATCGATCATCTGCTGCAGCTGGTGTTCCTGGCCGTCGTCGAGCTGGAAGTCGTCCGGGTCGGGCACCACGCCGGGGAAGTACACGCTGGTGCGGAACTGTTCGGCGTCACCGAAACGGATCGGCAGCAGTTTCCCCTCATGCACGATGGCGGCGGCGGAGTTGCTGGTACCGAAGTCGATGCCGAGGCGCATGGGGAGTTCCGGGGGCGGTCAGGGGCCGCGCACTCTGCTGCAGTTCGTCGCCGACTGCAAGTTCCAGCGTCACGGCTGCTCCAGCCGCGGTCATGGCGGCGGCCGGGCACCTGCCAGGGAGCCGGGGCCCCGGACCGGGCGGTTACAATGGCGGCTGTTGATTCACTTTGAGGTACTTGCCGATGTCGTCTGTTCCCGCCTGCCCGCAGTGCACCCTGGAAAACACCTATGCCGATGGCGCGCTGTGGATCTGCGCCGATTGCGGTTTCGAATGGACCGCCGAGGAAAGTGCCGGTTCGACCCTGGTCGTGCGTGACAGCAACGGCAATACCCTGCAGGCCGGCGACACCGTCACCGTGATCAAGGACCTGAAGGTGAAGGGGTCTTCGATCCCGCTGAAGCAGGGCACCGTGATCCGCAACATCCGCCTGGTCGAAGATGATGCCGAGCACATCGAAGGCAACTCGGACAAGATCAAGGGCCTGGTCCTGAAGACCTGCTTCCTCAAGAAGGCCTGATCGGTCTCAGCGCCTGGCCTGCTGCTGCGCGCGCCAGCGGGCCAGGCTGTCGAGCTTGGCCTGGTAGCGTGCCTGCTCCGGTGCACCACCCAGCAGCTGCGCGCGGGTCAGTTCACGGTCGGCGCGTTCAAGCTGCCCGGACAGGAAATACACGCGCGCCAGCCCGAAGTGGAACTGGTGCGCGGTGTCATACAGGCGCACGGCCTGCCGGTAATAGCGGATGGCTTCGGCCAGCTTTCCGGCCTGCTCGGCCTGCGTGCCCAGCATGTACTGCGCGAACGGGTCCTCACGCTGCACCGACTTCAAGCGTCGCTCCAGGGCCTTGGCCTGCGCATCCAGCCCAAGCTGCCGATACAGCGCGCTGGCATTGGTCAGCGCCGCATCCTGGCGACCGTCCAGGCGCAGGGCGCGGTCCAGTGCCTGCCGCGCCGCATCGGTGTTGCCCTCACGGTTGTCGAGCACACCCAGGTTGTTCCAGACCGAGGGGAACGCGCGATCCTGCACGACCGAGGCATCGAAGAACGCGCGGGCGCCGACGAGGTCTCCTTCGGCCATGCGTTCGGCACCTCGATTGTTGTAGAAATGGGCCAGTGCACGCGCGCGGCTGACCGGCTGCGGGCCGTGGCGGTCGTAGAGTACGTTGCGATCGAGGTCGACCGTGGCGTAACGCCCCGCGATCTCCACGCCCGCGTTGACGTGGCCCACACTGTAGACCACGCCGGCGTCCTGGTCCTGGTACCAGGACACGACCTGGCCGACTTCCTGGACGCGGGCCTGGATGCCAGCCTCGCGCGCCAGTGCCACGAACATCAGCGTGAAGGCG
The DNA here is from genome assembly GCF_059367915.1 of Stenotrophomonas sp. YJH_SMC_19. NCBI lineage: Bacteria > Pseudomonadati > Pseudomonadota > Gammaproteobacteria > Lysobacterales > Lysobacteraceae > Stenotrophomonas > Stenotrophomonas sp. YJH_SMC_19. Next base: position 68,958 of record NZ_JCAFRI010000014.1, on the reverse strand, counting down.
AGGCAGTTGGCGCGGCGCTGCTGCCAGACTTCGTCCACGGTGTAGGTCGCGTTCGCGTCGTACTGCAGGTCCAGCCCCTGGCGGCCGAAGATCATTTCCACCAGTGCCTGCAGCCGCTGCTCGCGCGATGAACTGCGGTCGATCACCTGCGCCTGCAGCATCGCGCGCATTGCGGGAGGAATCGCGAAGACCTGTTCCGGTGAGGGGACCTCCACCGGGGTGACGCTTCCGATGGGCGGGAGTGCATCGGTGCGCGGGTGGTTCTGTGCGCAGAGCGGCGCGGCCATCAAAGCGGCCAGGACCACGACGAAGATGCGGGCGGCAGGGCGGTACATGACAGTTCCCGGCAGCGGCGGGCGCTCCCGCCTGCAGCGAGTGTAGACCCGGCGGCGCCGCGCTGCAGTGACCGTTGGTCGGCGCGTGGCCGGTACGGCGTTTCATCCACAACCGATGTGGACCAGCGCTCGACAAAGCTGTGGACAACCGCGTCCAGGCCTCACCGGGCAAGCGTTGTGAGTATGTGGTGAAAAAACCATCAGCTTGCCGCGGGGCTGCGCAGGCGGGATGATCCGGGTATGGATTTCTCTCCGCTGACGCTGGCTCCTGCGCAGTGGCAGGCGCTGCAGGACAGCTACGCAACGCCGCCCCGCGCCTACCACCACTTCGGACACGTACGCGCGGTGCTGCAGCACTGCCAGGACGTGGCTGACGGCCCGGGCTGGCAGAGGCCCGCCGAGGTGTACCTGGCCGTGCTCTACCACGACGCGATCTATGTGGCGGGCCGCAAGGACAACGAAGCGCGTTCGGCGGCGCTGGCCCTGCAGGCAATCGCACGGGCCCCGGAACTGGCCGGCGTCGACGCCGCGCGGGTCGAGCAGTTGATCCTGCTGACAGCCCGCCATGGCGATCTGGGCCCGGACGACGTTGATGCCGAGGCCGCGCTGTTCCTGGACTGCGACATGGCGATCCTGGCCGCGCCCGAGCCGGTGTTCGCTGCCTACGATCGTGGCGTGGCCGAAGAGTACAAAGGGGTCGTGCCGGGCTTCCTGTACCGCGCCGGGCGTCGCCGTTTCCTGCAGGGGCTGCTGCGGGCGCCGCGCATCTTCCTCAGTGACTTCTTCCACCAGCGTCTGGATGCGGCGGCTCGGGAAAACCTGCGTCGACAGCTGGCCCGCTGAGCTGGACCGGTACACTTGCGCCTGCTCTCACCGATTGTCGCTTCCCACTGTGTCCGTCCCTGATCCCGACCCCCGCCCGCTGCCCCCCGAAGAGCCCGGTCCCAACGAGTGCTGTGGCAGCGGCTGTCCGCTGTGCGTGCTGGATCTGTATGCCGATGAGCTGCAGCGCTATCGCAAGGCGCTGGCCGAGTGGAAGACGCGGCATCCGGAGGCAACGCCATGAGCCGTGCGCGTCCGGCGGCGGTGCTGGCACTGGTGGCGCTGCTGCTGTTCGTGACCACCGCGCTGTGGACCCAGGTCGCGCGCAGTGATCTGGACTGGGTGCGGGCAACCTTGAGCCTGTACCTGCACGGGCCGTGGGGCCTGGCATTGCGCGCTGCCTACTGCCTGCTGGCGCTGGCCATTGCGGCGCTTGGCATTGCGCTGTATCGCGGCAGCATCGGGCCGCGCCGCAGTGCGGCGGCGCCGCTGTTGTTCACTGTCTCTGCGCTGGGGCTGGCGACGGTCGCCATCGGTGACAGCTGGCTGCCTGAAGCGACCCCGCTGCTTGCACCGTTCATCCATGGACTGGCAGCCAACACCGCGTTCCTGTGTGCCAGCGTCGGCATGCTGCTGCAGGCCTGGTACCTGCGCCGCGAACCGGGTTGGCAGTCCGCCGCGGGCCTGCTCTGGGGCTGGGCATGGCTGGCCTTCGTGCTGCTGTGGCTGCATGTGCTGTGGCGTGGTGGACCACCGCGTGGGCTGGGACAGAAAGTGGTGATCGCGGTGATCGTTGGCTGGCTGCTGTATCTGGCGATGGCCCTGTACCGGCGCAGCCGTCGGGCCGTAGCCCACTGAATCCCCAACGGCCTGCGCCGGTACGTGCCGTGCACGCGGCGGCGGCGTATCGTGTGCGCATTCCATCGGGGATGCGACATGAAGCGTGCAGGGCTGGGCAGGGCAATGGGTGTGGTTCTGGCGTTGGCAGCACTGCCGGCAATGGCGGCGGCCAACGTGCAGCAGTTCAGCCACGGGCGGTTCGAGCAGATTCCGGTGCACATGCCGGCTGGCACGCCGCAGCGTGTGGTGATCTGGTTCCATGAACCCACCGCCGGTGGTGATACCAGCCGCCTTCCGATCGAGGCCCTGCGTGCCGATGGCGCGATGGTCGCTGCCGTGGACATCGCGCATCTGCGCAGCGTGCTCAAGCGCGAGGGGAATCCGACCTGTTCGTTCGGTTCCGGCGACGTCGAGAACTTCTCGCGCTGGTTGCAGGCCTCCCTGCACCTGCCTGGCTACCACCTGCCGCTGGTCGGTGGTGATGGTGAAGGCGCCGAGATGGCCTACACGCTGGCCGCACAGGCCGACACCCAAGTGTTCGCCGGCCTGCTGACCACTGGCTTCTGCCCGGATCGCAGCCACGAGCGCATGGTCTGCGGCGATGGCGTGAAGCGCAACAAGCTGCAGCCTGCCGAGTTGAATTCCCCGTGGCTGAGCGCCGCCGGCGACCATGGCTGCAAGGTTGGCGAGGCCAGCCGCTTCGTGCAGCAGGTGGCGATGGCACGCGAGTTCAAGCGCACCGCGCGCGGTGATGCTTCACCCGGCCTGGTGGCGGCGGCGCGGGTGATCGGCGCGCAGGCCGGCGTCAGCCTGGCACCGCCACCAGCCGCGCTGAAGGGCCTGCCGATAGTGGAAGTACCCGCTGCCGGTAATGGCGACACGCTGGCCGTGTTCGTTTCCGGCGATGGCGGCTGGGCCGGCCTGGACAAGGACGTGGCATCGTCGCTCAACGAGCATGGCGTGGCCGTGGTCGGCATCGACTCACTGCGCTACTTCTGGAGCGAACGCACGCCGAAGGGATTTGCCACTGACCTGCAGAAGATCATCGATCACTACCGCCAGCAGTGGCATCGCGACAAGGTGATGCTGATCGGTTTCTCGCAGGGTGCCGACGTGCTGCCGGCCACCATCAACCAGCTCGATGCCGATACCCGCGCAGCGCTGGATCGTATCGTGCTGTTGTCGGTAGGCAGGAAGGCCGACTTTGAATTCCACGTCAGCAACTGGCTGGGTGGTGGCGGCGATGGTCTGCCGATCGCGCCGGAAGTGGCGAAGCTGCCGGCGGCGAAGACCCTCTGCGTGTATGGCGACAAGGATGACGACGCGCTGTGCCCCGGCCTGCCGGCCAACGACGGCGTGCAGAAGGTGAAGCTGCCGGGCGACCATCACTTCAATGGTGATTACGACCGATTGGCCGAAGTGATCCTCAAGGGCGGGGCGTAGCGCCGGGCCACGCCCGAACGCTGTCGCCGCCGTGTCGACCAAGGTCGACACCTACCGGGTGGTTTGCAGCGCCGGGCCATGCCCGGCGGCTCAGGGCTTCAGTTACGCCGCGGGTCCAGCGAGATCAGGCGCGTGGCATCCAGCAACGCGGCCGGCAGATGCATGCCGCCGGGTGCTGCCAGATAGCGCGGTCGCCACTGCGGGTCGAACTTCGACTTGAAGCGGCGCAGGCCACTGAAGCCATAGAAGCGTTCGCCATGCCGCGCGAGCAGGCCGGCCAGTCGGTTCCAGCGACCAGCAAGGCGATGCTGGGCCAGCCCGGACAGCGGCGCCATGCCCAGCGAGAAGCGCGCATAGCCCTGCGCGCGGCCCCACAGGAACAGCTCGATGAACAGGAAGTCCATCGTGCCCTTCGGTGCCTCGTTGACGTGGCGCATGAGGTCCACCGACAGCTCGGCACCGGCCGGTGCCTGCCACAGGTTGGCGAATGCCACGATCTGGCCCTCGGCTTCGACCAGCGCCACCGGGAAGCGCGCCAGGTAATCCGGATCGTAGCTGCCCAGCGAGAAACCCTTCTCGTCGCCGGCCTTGTCTTCCAGCCACGCGTTGGAGATCGCGTGCAGGCGGGGAAGCAGGCTGGGAATCTCTTCCACCGGTGCCACGCGGAACGAAAGGCCCCCGCGCTTGCCACGGTTCCAGGCCTGGCGCAGATCGGCGCGTTCGCGGCCTTCCAGGCCGAAGTCGTGCAAGGGCACGATCGCTTCCTCGCCCAGCTTGACCAGGCCCAGGCCCAGGTCGAGATAGGTCTGCCAGTAGGTCTCGCCCACCTGGTAGAACACCGGGCGCAGGCCGAGCCGGTCAGCTTCCTCGCGGAAGCGCCATATCAGCGCGCGCGCCACATCAGGCGGGCCGACCGGATCGCCCATCGCGATCAGCGAACCGCCGTAGCGCTGCATCATCACGAAGCCCTGTTTCGCATCATCGCGCAGCACCGCCTTGTCGGCGGTCAGTACCAGGCAGGCCTGGGTATCGGTGGCACCGGCCAGTACCGGCGCCAATGATTGCAGCGTGGCCTCGTCGGCGGCTGGCAGCGGGCTGCGCGTACTGTGCAGCAGCCGCGCCAGGCCGAACATCACCAGCGCGATCGCCACCACCAGCAGCGCACGCAGCGCACGCGGTGCGTTGCCGGATATCGCAAACTGCCACCACAGCTCGTTCTGGTACTCGACATGGCTGTAGGTGAAGAACAACAGCCAGGTGACCGCCACCAGTACCAGGCCGAGGTTGCGCAGCCATGGCCACGACCATGCTTCATCGAGCAGCGCGCCCTGGCGGTAGAACTCGCGGCGTGCGGCCCACAGCGCCATCGCCACCAGCAGGGCGGAGACCGCGATCAACGGTTGGCCACCGCGCAGCCACAGTGGCAACGGGGTGATCACGCACACGGCCATCGCCAGCATCCATGCGGCATGGCTGCGCCGGGCCAGGCCCTGGCCGATCAGCAGCAGGGCGACGCCGCTGAGGCTGCCGATCAGATGGGACGTTTCCAGGATCGGCAGTGATGCGTTGACCAGGTGACGGCGCGGCGTGGGCAACGTGCCGTCGATGACCAGCGCAGCACCGATGCTGAACACCGCCAGCGCGATGATCTGCGGCAACCATGGGCGCAGCGCGTTCCAGCCGGCACGGGTTGCCCCGGCACTGGCCTGCAGCGGCTGGCGCAGCGCGGGTGCAAGCGCGAGCAGGGTGGCCAGCAGCAGGGGCAGCACGTAGTAGGTGACGCGGTAGATCAACGCCGCCGCCAGCACCGCAGCCGGTGCCACCTGTGGCAGCAGCTTCAGCAGGCTCCATTCGAACACGCCGAGGCCGGCGGGCACGGTCGAAACCAGGCCGGCCAGCACCGCGACCAGGTACAGGCCGACGAAGCCGGGCAGGCCGGTCGGCGTCGAGTCCGGAAGCAGCACATAGAACGCGGCACTGGCCAGCACCAGCTCGATCACGCTGAGCACGGTCACCCCGATCATCGTGCGCCGGTCGGGCAGCCACAGCGCATGGCCGAACACGCTGAACTGGCGTCCATCGCGGCCGACCAGCAGCAGGGTGGCCGCATAGGCCAGCAGCGCGACGATGCCGACCACGCGCACCGCATCCGGGTCCAGCGGCAGGGCAAGCGCCGCTGCCGCCGGTTCCATGCACAGCGCCACGCTGATCAGCAGCCACGCACCGAACACGAAGCCGAGCGTGCTCATCAGCACGACCTGGCCGATCTGCGCCAGGTCGAGGCCGGCGGTACGGTAGCCGCGCAGGCGCACCGCACCGCCGGTGAGCGCGGCAAAGCCCACGGTCTGGCCGAGCGTGTGTGCCAGGAACGCGGTGATGCCGATGCGCGCCGGATGCACGCGGATGCCGCTGCGGCGCAGGCCGATGGCATCAAAGCCGATCAGGCAGGCATAGCTGGCCAGGCCCAGCACGACAGTAAGCGCGATCTGCGTGCCACTGAGCTGGTGGAAGGCATGGCGGATGGCGCGGTAGCCGTTCTCATCGAACTCGTTGGCCAGGCCGTGCAGCGCCAACGCAAGGATCAGCAGCGGGATGACGATGGTGAGGACCCGCTTCCATGCCGGGGTGGAGGGAGCGGTGGCGGGGTCGGTGGTTTCGGTCATCGGCGCAAGGGTGCGTCAGGGAGGGCGAGGGCGGTGTCAATGCAGCCGTGGCGCATCGTGCGCCTGTCGCTGGCATTTGACCAGCGTCGCTGTCGGAAGCCGGTAGTGACCGTGTGTGGATGGCTGCCCTGCACCCATCGTTGACCGGTTTGGAGGACAATGCAGGCCTGATCACCCGCAGGAGCCACGCCCATGATGGAGCGTTACGACGTCGGACCGCGCATGTCCGAAATGACCGTGTACAACAAGGTCGCCTACCTTTCCGGCCAGATTCCGGAAGACACCAGCCAGGACATCACCGGGCAGACCCGGCAGGTGCTGGCCGAGATCGACAAGCTGCTGGCGCTGGTGGCCAGTGATCGCCAGCACGTGTTGCGCGCCGAAGTGTTCCTGGCCGACATGGCCGATTTCGACGGTATGAACAAGGCATGGGATGAGTGGGTGGTGGAAGGTGCGACCCCGGCGCGCGCCACGGTCGAGGCCAAGCTGGCCCACGCCGACTGGAAGGTCGAGATCGTGGTGACGGCGGCAGTGCCGTAACGGCAAGGTCACCTCCCAGCAGTGGAGGGGGGGTAGAGTCGACTGTCGCGCGCAGCGCGGGGTTTTGCGCCGCCGGAACGAAGAGCAGTCGACTAACAGCCGACTCTACCCCGCCGCTCCACCGCCGGTTGGTCTGGTGGCTAGGCCGGCACCAGCTCGATGCAGTCCACCGGGCACGGCGGGATGCACAGCTCGCAGCCGGTGCACAGATCGGCGATCACCGTGTGCATGTACTTGGCGCCGCCGACGATGGCGTCCACCGGGCAGGCCTGGATGCACTTGGTGCAGCCGATGCAGTCGGCTTCCACGATCAACGCCACCTGCGGCGCCTTGTGCTCGCCGCGCGAACGATCAAAAGGAATCGCCGGTACGCGCAGAACCTGGGCCAGCGCGCGTGCACCGGCATCGCCACCGGGTGGGCAGCGGTCGACGCCTGCCTCGCCGCGCGCCATCGCCTGCGCGTACGGTCGGCAACCGTCGTAGCCGCATTGCCCGCATTGGGTCTGCGGCAGCAGGCGGTCGAGGCGTTCGGTCAGGGGCGGGATCAGGCTCATGCGTGGCGAAGGCTGCGCGTCGGGTTACTTCAGGGGTTTGCCGCGGAACCAGCGCTCGTGGGCCAGCGCCAGCATCGGCTTGTCTTCGGAACTGTCACCGTAGGCATGGATGCGCACGTAACGCGACAGATCGAACTGGCGACGGATGTGCTCGACCTTGCGCGGGCCACAGTCGCCACCGGCGTAACGGCCGGTCAGGCGTCCGTCCTGACATTCCAGCCGGTTGCAGATCAACTGCAGGCCCAGCTGCTCGCACCACGGCCGCAGGTACAGGTCCAGCGAGCCGGACACGATCACCACGGTGTGCTGCTGTTCCTTGTGCCAGCGGATCTGCTCCAGCATTTCCGGGCGCACCACATCGGGCAGGAACTCACGCGAGAAGCCGGCGGCCAGGGTGGTGATGTCGTCACTGTGGCGGTCGCTGAAGGTCAGGCGGGTGACGCGCGCGCGGATGCGTTCGGCCGAGATCAGCTTCAGCTTGTACGCGAGCAGCCACGGGCCGACCTTCCACCACGCCTGCGCCAGCTGTTCGGCGGTGGCCACGCGGCGCAGGAAACGGCCATAGGTATCGCAGGTGGTCACGGTGTGGTCGAAGTCGAACAGCGCCAGTTCCATTCCGTTGCCTCCCATCGCGTTGCCTCCGGTGGCCGGTGCTGCCGGCGGGCGCGGCCGAGGCCACGCCCGCTGCGGGCATCAGCGGACCGGCATGCCCGGCTGCGCGCCGCTGTCGGCGTCCAGCAACGCCAGCGCACCGCCGTCGAAGCCGGCCGACAGGATCATGCCTTCGCTCAGGCCGAAGCGCATCTTGCGCGGGGCCAGGTTGGCGATGAACACCACGCTGCGGCCGACCAGCTTCTCCGGCTCGCCGTAGCTGCCACGGATACCGGAGAAGATCTGGCGCTTGCCCAGTTCACCTGCATCCAGCTCGAAGCGCAGCAGCTTGTCCGATCCTTCCACGAACTCGCAGACCAGCACCTTGCCGATGCGCAGGTCGAGCTTGGCGAAATCGTCGATGCCGATGTAGGCCGGCGCGTCGGCGCTCTTTGCTTCGTCCTTGGCCGGGGCCGGGGCGGCCGGCTTAGCGGCGGGGGCAGCGGCAGCCGCCGGCTGCAGGGTGTCCTTGGAGGCGTCGATCATGGCGTCAATCTTCTTCGGGTCGATACGGGTGAACAGTGGGGTGTAGTCGGTGATGCGGTGGCCCAGCAGCGGCTGTGCCAGTTCGGTCCAGTCGTTCACCGGCGCGGCCAGGAAGGCTTCGGCCTGCGCGGCGGTGGCCGGCAGCACCGGCTTCAGGGCGGTGACCAGCACGCGGAACAGGTTCAGGCCCTGGCTGCATACGGCCTGCAGTTGCGCATCGGCGCCTTCCTGCTTGGCGATGACCCACGGCTTGACGTCGTCGATGTAGCGGTTGGCTTCGTCGGCCAGGGTCATGGTCAGGCGGATCGCCGCGGCCGGGTCGTTGCGCTCGTAGGCTTCACGGATCGGCGCCAGGCCATCGACGAAGCGCTGGTACTGCGCCGCATCGGGCAGCTGCGCGGCCAGCTGCCCGTCGAAGCGCTTGCTGATGAAGCCGGCGCAGCGGCTGGCCAGGTTGACGAACTTGCCGACCAGGTCGGCGTTGACGCGGGCGATGAAGTCACCCAGGTTCAGGTCGAGATCGTCGACGCCACCGCCGGACTTGGCGGCGTAGTAGTAGCGCAGCGCTTCCGGCTCCAGGCCGACATCGAGGAAGGTACGCGCCATCACGAAGGTGCCGCGCGACTTGCTCATCTTGGCGCCGTCCACGGTCAGGTAGCCGTTGACGTGCAGGCGGGTCGGCGCGCGGTGACCGGTGCCGTGCAGCACCGCCGGCCAGAACAGGCCGTGGAAGTTGACGATGTCCTTGCCGATGAAGTGGTGCAGCTCGGTGCTGGTACCGGCGCGCAGGTGCGCTTCGAAGTCCTCGCCGATCCTGCCGCACAGGGTCTGGAAGCTGGACAGGTAGCCGATCGGCGCGTCCAGCCAGACGTAGAAGTACTTGCCCGGCTGGCCGGGAATCTGGAAGCCGAAGTACGGCGCATCGCGCGAGATGTCCCACGCGCGCAGGCCACCTTCGGCGTTGAGCCACTCGCCGAGCTTGGCCTTCACGCCCGGCAGGGCGACGTCGCCGGCCAGCCATTCGCGCAGGAACGCGTCGAAGTGGCCCACCTCGAAGAAGAAGTGCTCCGAATCGCGCATTTCCGGCGTGGCACCGGAGATGACCGAACGCGGTTCCTTCAGATCGGTCGGCGCATAGGTAGCGCCGCACACTTCGCAGTTGTCGCCGTATTGGTCGGGGCTGCCGCAGTTCGGGCAGATGCCCTTGACGTAGCGGTCGGGCAGGAACATGCCCTTGGCCGGGTCGTAGAACTGCGCCACCGAACGGCGGCTGATGTGGCCGGCCGCTTCCAGCTTCAGGTAGAACTGCTCGGTCAGCGCCTTGTTGGCCGCCGAATTGGTCGAGTCGTAGTGGTCGAAGGCCACGCCGAAGGCGGCGAAGTCACGTTCGTGGCTGGCCTGGATGTTGGCGATGAAGGTTTCCGGGGTGACCCCGGCCTTTTCCGCGGCCAGCATGATCGGCGTGCCATGGGTATCGTCGGCGCAGACAAACCAGGCCTTGCCGCCACTCATTCGCCGCGCACGCACCCAGATGTCGGCCTGGATGTAGCCGACCAGGTGGCCCAGGTGCAGCGGGCCGTTGGCGTAGGGCAGGGCGGTGGTGACGAGCGCGGTACGGGTCATGGTCGCGGGGTGAAGCCGAGGGGAACCGCAGAGTATCGCATGCCCGCAACGAGGTGACCCGGCCGAGGCCGGGTCACGGGGATGAAGCGGGGGCCGGGGCGCTTATTCGCGCTGCCAGGTCTGCGCGCGGCAGATGAAGGCGATGCAGCCGGACACGTCCAGCCGGGTGCCGCCGGGCTGCAGTTCCATCTTCGACTTGTAGGTCTTGCCGTTGGCCGGGTCGAGGATGGTGCCACCGGACCACTTGTTGGCGCCGTCGGCCTTCAGGTTCCAGAGGATGGTCATGCCCTTCACCGGCTTGTTCCTGTTGGCGCCTTCACAGCCGTCACAGACCGGGTTGGGGCCCTTGTCCGAGTGCAGGATGTCGACCACCTTGCCGGTCAGGGTGCCGTTGGCGGCCTGGGTGATCTCGACGATCGACTTCACCTTGCCGGTCTTGTCGTCGATGGTCTTCCAGCGGCCGGCGGCGCCATCGGCGGCCTGCGCCGAGAGCGCGGCCAGGCACAGCGGCAGTGCCAGCAGCAGGGTCTTGAAGGTCTTGCGCATGGTCCCCTCCCAGGGTTCATTCCGGCACTATGCCGGTACGGGTCGACTGTATACCCATTCGGCGGGGTATGGGGAAGGGGGGGCTTTGCAGGGCTGCGCCCTGCACCCGCGGTAGTGCCGGCCGCTGGCCGGCAACGGCAACGGCAACTGCAAAAGCGGCCATTCCGTGGGATGGCGGGGTGGGTCCGGTTGCGGGGGACGCCGTAAACCCGTCCGTGGGGGCTTGGCCGCGGCATCCATGCCGCGGACACCCCCGCAACCGGACCCACCCCGCCTTCGACAGGTCTCCGCGATCTGTCGGAATGGCACGGCCTCTCTTGGTGGGTGCCGACCTTGGTCGACACAGTAGATCCATGCCATGCATGGATGAATCTCGATTGAAAAACGCTCAACCGACTTCGTACAACTCCAGCGGCAGGTCGTCGGGGTCGGCGAAGAAGGTGAAGCGGCGGCCGGTGTACTCGTCCACGCGGATCGGTTCGCAGGTCACGCCATGCGCGGCCAGTCGCTGGATGAAGGGTTCCAGTGCAGTCACCCGGAACGCGAGGTGGCGCAGGCCCTGGGCCTCCGGGCGGCTGGGACGGGGCGGCGGCGAGGGGAAGGAGAACAGTTCCAGCTGGCCGCCGTCGGGCAGGGCCAGGTCCAGCTTCCAGGAATCGCGTGCGGCGCGGTGGTTCTCCGCCAGCACGCGCAGGCCGAGGATGCGCACGTAGAAGTCCTTCGAGCGTGCGTAGTCGCTGCAGATCAGTGCGGCGTGGTGGATGCCCAGCAGGGCGTCGGAACCGGGGGTCATTGCAGGGTGTCCAGCCAGCGCTGGGCGATCTTCTGCGCCAGCGGATAGGGTTCGGGGTCGTTGCGGTTGGTCAGCACGATCACGGTCAGGTGCTTCTCCGGGTGGCGCACGATCACGTTGCGGAAGCCGATGCTCTCGCCGCTGTGCCATTGCACCGGACCATTCAGCCGCCAGCCGAAGCCGTAATGCGGCACGTCCGGTTCCGATGTGGTCGTCGCCGGGCTGAACATCGCGCGGCGCGAGGCCTTCGACAGCAGGCGGTCGTCGTACAGCGCCGCATCCCAGCGGGCCAGGTCGTCCAGCGAGGAGTAGATCCCGCCGTCTCCCAGTACGGCGCTGGTAGTGCTCTGGTCGGTGCGCTGCCAGCGGCCATCGATCCGGCTGTAGCCATAGGCGCGTGCGGCGACCGTGTCCACGCCGTCCTGGTGGGCCACGGTATGCGTCATGCCCAGTGGGCGGAAGATGCGTTGTTGCAGGAAGGCGGCGAAATCCTGGCCGGATGCGCGGCCCACGATCAGTGCCAGCAGTGCATAGCCGCTGTTGCTGTAGCGGTACTGCGTGCCCGGCGCGAAGTTCAGCCGGTCCTGGCGCGACAGCAGGGCCAGCACATCGGCATCGTGTACCTGCCGCGTGTCTGCCGGGTCCATCAGGTCTTCGTAGTCGAGCAGGCCGCTGGTATGCGAGAGCAGGTGGCGGAGGGTGATGCCCGCTGCAGCCGGTGGCAGCTCGGGCAGCCACTGCCGGGCCGGCTGGTCCAGCCCGAGCCGGCCGTCTTCCACCAGCAGCAGCACCGTCGCAGCGGTGAACTGCTTGCTGACCGAGGCCAGCCGGAAGTTGCTGGCGGCTGTGACCGGGGTGCCGTCTTCGACCATCGCAAGGCCGTAGCCACGGCGGAACACCGGCTGCCCGTCATGCAGCACCAGCACTGCGGCGCCGGGCACCTGGCCATCGTAGGCCTGCATCAGGCCGTCGATACCGGCATCCGGTGGGGTTAGCACCGGTGCGGCGGCGCCCGTCAGAGGCAGCAGGCCCAGCACGGCGGCGAACAGGGCGACGGCAGGGCGCATGGTGGCTCCGGAAGCGTCAGGGCGAAGGTGTGGGCGCAGCGCTGGCCGGCTGTGCCATCCAGCGCTCCATCTTGCGGTCCAGCACGTCCAGAGGCATCGAGCCGTCTTTCAGCAGTTCTGCATGGAAGCGGCGCAGATCGAAGGCTGCGCCCTGGCGTGCCTTGGCCTTGTCGCGCAGGGCAACGATGGTGGTCAGGCCGGCGACGTTCGACAGTGCCTGGCCGGGCTGGGCCATGATCCGCTCGACTTCGGCGTTGGCGTCATCGCTGCTCATGTCCACCGTCTTCTGCAGGTAGGCCACGGCCTGCTGCTTGCTCCAGCCCTGTGCATTGACGCCGGTGTCGGCGACGACGCGCGCGGCGCGCAGCAGGCGTGAGTACAGGTAGCCGATACGGTCGTAGGGATCGGTGTAGACGCCGAGGTCTTCACCCAGCGTTTCGGCGTACAGGCCCCAGCCTTCGACGAACGCAAGATCGCCACCGAGGCGACGGAAGCGCGGCAGCTTGGCCAGCTCCTGCTGCAGGCCCAGTTGCACGTGATGGCCGGGAATCGCTTCATGCAGGTACTGCACCGGCACGCTCCAGCGCTTGCGGCTGGGCAGGTCGCGGGTGTTGATGTACAGCACGCCGGGCTGCCCGGGCGGCGACGGCTGGTAGGCGGCAGCGGCGGCGGTCAGCGCCCGTTCCGGTTCCACTGCGCGTACTTCCAGCGCGGACTTCGGCAGCGTATCGAGCACCTGCGGCAGGCGCGCGTTGACCTGCTGCTGCACCTGGCGGTAGCGGCTGATCAGTGCATTGGCATCGCTGTACTGGAACTGGCGATCGTTGCGCATGCTGCGCAGCAGCTTTGCCGGCGTGCCACGCAGCTTGGCGTCCTTCATCACCGTGGCGATCTGTGCCTGCAGTTCCTGCACGCGTTGCTCGCCCAGCGCGTGCAGCTGCGCGGCGGTCTGGTCGCTGGCGGTGGTCTGCACGATCAGGTTGGCGTACCAGGCCTGGCCGTCGGGCAGCGCGCCCATGCCGCTGCTGGCGCGCGTGGCCGGCAGGTACTCGGTGGCGATGAAGCCGCGCAGGGCGCGGTAGGCGGGCATGATGCGCAGTTCGATCATGCGCTTGTACTCGGCACTGATGCGCGCCTTGTCTTCGGCCGCAATCGTGTTCGGCATGGTGCGGATCGGCGACCAGAAGATGCTCTCTTCAGCGGTCGGCTTGATCACTGCATCCAGCTGCGGCAGCACCTTCTCCATCAGGTCGCGCGGCTGCACCACGTCGGCCTTCATGCCCTGGCGCATGTTGTCGATGGCCTGGTCGAACAGTTCGGGAATGCCGAGCGAGCGGCGCGACCAGGTGTCATAGTCCTGCACGGTGTTGAACGGCTGCGCGCCCGCGCCGGAGCCGAGGATCGCCATGATGCTGCCGATGTTGTAGTACTGGCTGATCGGCATCATCCAGCTCGGGTAGCGCTCGGCAGCCAGCGAGGCGCGCGCGTCACGTACGAAGATCTCGTAACTGAGCAGGTCCTGGCCCTGCAGGCCATCGCTGCCGAGTTTTTCGACCTTGCCCAGCCACTGCGTGGTGAAGTCGTGCGACTGCTGGCGCCAGGCGGCGGACAGGATGTTGGGCAGCTGGTCGTTGTAGCGCGGTTCGCCCTGGAACGTGGCCTGCAGCGGGTTCAACCGCATCGAGGCATCCCAGTACTCGTCGTACAGCCGTTCCAGCTGCACCTGCTTGGGCACGGCACGGGCCGGAGCGACCGGACGCGGCGCAGCGCGGCGCGCCGAACTGCCACGGGCCGGTGCGGTGGCACGGGCGGGCCTGGCCTTGGGCTTGGCGGCCTGGCGGGTCTGCGCAGCGGCAGGGCGGATGGCCTTCTTCTTCGCTGCTTCGGCCGACGGCACGGCACTGAACAGGAACAACGCGGCAATGGCAGCGGCCAGGACGCGGGGGGAATACGGCATCAAGAAGCTTCCGTGGAACACAGATCGTGGAGCTTGCACGATCCGCGCGCGTACGGCCAGCGTGAAGACGCAGTCAGCTTGGTGGCGCTGGGGCTTCAGTCAGCCGCAGCGGCGGCGCGCAGTGCCGCCGCGCGATCGGCGCCCAGATAGCGGGTGATGGCACGCCGCATCAGGTAGAGCAACGGAATCAGGGCAATCGCAAAGCCCATCTTGTACACGTAGTTGACGCTGGCGACCGCAAGGAACAACGAGGTCGGCCAGTGTTGCGGGCCCAGCACGAAGGCGATCCAGATCACCACGAAGCTGTCCACCACCTGCGAGATCGCGGTCGATCCGGTCGCACGCAGCCACACGTGGCGTTCGCCGGTGGCCTGGCGGATGCGATGGAACACCGCCACGTCGATCAGCTGGCCGAGCAGGAAGGCCACCAGCGAACCGGCGATGGTCCACATGCCCTGGCCGAACACGGCTGCGAACGCGGCCTGGTAGTCGGGCACACCGTGGCCATCCATCGACGTGACCCACCAGCTGGCCGGCGCCAGCGAAATGGCCGCGAAGGCGAACAGGAAGCCGTAGCCGATCAGCACCACCGCCAGCCACGAGATGAAGCGCACGCCGCGCTTGCCGAAAAACTCGTTGATGGTGTCGGTCATGATGAACACCACCGGCCACAGCAGGGTACCGGCGGTGAAGCTGAGCGAGCCGGTCTGGCCGAACAGGTTCCAGTTCAGCGGGGCGATGCCCAGGGTGTCTTCCAACGCGAAGATCTTCACCCCGATCAGCTCGGCCAGCACCGCATTGCCGCAGAAGAACGCGGCCAGCACGATGAACAGCAGGACCGCGCGGTCCTGCAGCGGGCGCTCGATCGGCGCCGGGGTCATTCGGTGCGTTCGCCGGTGCGTTCGCCGGCGCGGGTGAACGGCACGCTGGACGGTGCGACGGCGCCGCCGGAAATGATGAAGCTCATGGCCTGGTCGACGGTCCAGTCAGTCGGGGTCAGCAGTTCCACCGGCACGATTTCCAGGTAGCCCGAGGTCGGGTTCGGCGTGGTCGGTACATACACCGCGGCCAGCTCACGGTCGGTGCCGTGTTCCTTGATCACGCGGGTGACCAGTCCGACCGATTTCATGTCGCGGTGCGGGAAGTCGATCAGCACCACGCGCTGGGTGCTGCCCGGTTCGGTCTGCAGCATGTCCAGCAGCTTCTTTGCGCTGTCGTAGATGATGCTGGCCAGCGGAATGCGCTTGATGACCGCGCCCACCCAGCGCAGCAGGCGCTGGCCGAGCACGCGGCGGCTGGCCACGCCCACCGCCAGGATCACCAGCAGGGTGGCCAGCAGGGCGATGGTGTCTTGGATCCATTCGGCGCGGACCCAGCCGAGGTAGTGCGGGAAGCTTGTCGCGATCTGCTCGGACAGCGGTACCACCAGCGGGCTGGAAATGCCCGACAGCAACACGAACACGAACTTGACCACGACCCAGGTCAGCCAGATCGGCAGCAGGGTCAGCAGGCCGGTCAGGAACAGGCGCTGCAGGGAGGGGCGGGGGACCAGGGCGGGGGCTTCGAGCGACATGTGCGCATTGTAGCGGTCACTGCCGGTCGATTACGCTGGTGGATCGACTGCGGCAACGAGCCATGGAAGGGAAGCTGTGTTGAAGATTCTGCGCGGACTGGGCTGGACCCTGGCGGGCCTGCTGCTGTTGACCATCGTGGTGTGGTGCGCCTCACGCATGTGGCCGGTGCCGGAATCGCGGTTGCAGGCGCAGCAACGGCTGGAAGCGCGGCTGCCGGCGAGCGGGCGCAACGGTTATGCCCTGTTGTGGACGCTGCCGTTCGACGATCTGGATGCTCGCCAGCGCGAGCAGGCGTTGGCCGAGGACGTGCGCCGTTGGGAGGCCGACCTGCGGGGCAGCAGCGGCGGCCAGACACACCTGGTGGCCAACCATGCCGAGCTGCGCTCGCGGCCCGGTGCCAGTTGCGGGCCGGCCGCCCGCGGCTGCCTCGCCCAGGTCCGCGCGGACCCGCAACGCTTCGTGGAGGCCCATGCCGGGCACCAGCAGTTGCACGCGCGGCTGGATCAGCTCGCCGAAGCAGACTACTTCGTATCGCCGTTCCAGCCGAAGGGCGAGGGCATCCTGGTGCCGATGCCGACCTACGGGCTGGTGGTCGATGCCACCAGCGCACGCGCGCTGGCGTTCGTACAGGGTGACATCGACGGTGCCCTGCGCGGCAGCTGCCGGGGAGTGCAGCTGGGCCGGCGGCTGGTGCCCGGTGGCAGCTATCTGGTCGAAAGCATCATCGGCGCCAGCCTGGTACAGGCCAACGCGCAGCTGCTGGCCGACATGCTGGTCGAACTGCCTGCCGATCACCCGCTGCCGGCCGAATGCGAACAGGCCATGCAGCCGATGCGGGCCGACGAGCAGAGCCTGTGCCGTGCGATGCAGGGCGAGTATGCGATGAACCGGGTGGCGATCGAGACCTCGGCGCGGGAATTCGGCGGCGCGCTGGTACTGGACCGCAGCAGCACCCTGGCCCGTGCGGCCGGCAATCTCGGTTGGGCCTGTGGCGCGACGGCGACCGCTGCGCTGGAGGCGGACCGTCCGTTGCCGGCACCGGCGCCGCCGCAGCGTGACTTTGGTTGCCTGTCGAACGTCATGGGTTGCCTGTTGACCGACATTGCGGGTCCGGTCTATCCGGCCTATTCGTCGCGCACCCAGGACGCCGCGGCGATGCTGCGCCTGCTGGGTGCACAGCGCTGGCTGCGGCAGCAGCCGGGGGATCCGGTGGATGCCCTGCAGCGGTTGCCGGCACAGTTCGCCTCGCCGGTGCGGGTGCCGCGCTTGTCGGCGGATGGCCGCCATCTGCAGGTGCCGCGCCGCTCGCCGTCCCGCAGCAACGACGAAAGCCCGTGGCTGTCGGTGCCGCTGCAGGCGGAGCCAGCTTCGACTGCGTTGGCGCGCGATTGAGGTGCGCTCAGCGTGCGTGTGGCTTCAACCGCAGGTACACCTGCTTGCGGACCTGTGCGACCACCTCGCCGCTTTCATCGATCACGTCGTTGCTGAACCAGCGCAGCACCTTCTCGCCACTGGCCGCTTCGGCGCGCAGTTCATCCAGCAGCGCGTCGTCGATGCGGAACGACGTCCGCACGATGCCACGGCCCGGCGTGAGGAAGTCGATGGCGCCGGCGCGGTCCCACACGTAGTAGTCGCGGCCGAGGATGTGCAGCAGGCCGAGCATCCAGAACGGATCGGTCATCGCGAACAGGCTGCCGCCGAAGTGGGTGCCGACGTAGTTGCGGTTCCATGGCCGCAGGCGCAGCTCGACATCGATCTGCCGGTAGTCGGGGGTGATGCGGGTGACGTGGATGCCGGTGAACAGGAAGGGCGGCCAGAGGTTGATGCCGAAGCGGAACAGACGGGCGTTCATGCGGATCCGGGGGCGCTGGGCGAGGTGTCCAGTCTAACCATTCGCATGCGTATGTTGCACCCGGTGGCACCGGTCACGCGCCGCCGTCGATCACATACCCGTCGCGTCCATTCGCTTTGGCCTGGTACAGCGCGGTGTCGGCCCCTTCGACGAAATGATGGGGTTGCAGCTCGCCTTCCGGTACCCGGGTGAACACGCCGATGGTGAGCGTCACCCGGTCGTCGCTGCCGTCACCGTGTACCGGCAACGCACGTACGCAGTCGATCAGGTCCTGGATGACAAGCTGCGCGCCTTCGGCCGGGGTATCGGGCAGTACCAGTGCGAATTCATCGCCACCGTAACGCGCGGCCATGTCGCGCGGCCGCCGCGCATGCGCGCCGATCAACCGGGCGACGTCCCGCAGCACGCGGTCGCCGACCTGGTGGCCATGGCGGTCGTTGTGGCGCTTGAAGTGGTCGACATCGATCAGCGCCAGGCTCAGTGGCTTGCCGTTGCGTCGTGCGGCGTCGCATTCCTGCTGCAGCGCCTGTTCGAAACGCAGGCGATTGCCAAGGCCGGTCAGTGCGTCGCGGTTGGCCTGCCGGTGCCAGGCCGAAATCCGCCAGATCGCCCAGGCCAGCAGTACCAGCAGGACGCCCAGCAGGGCGGTGGCTGGCGCCCACCAGAGGTTGCTGGTGCGCAACAGCAACCAGCTCAGCAGAGGAGCAAGCGGCAGCGAACACAGCGCCGCCAGCCACGGCAGGCGCAGGCCGAGCAGGATCACACACAGCGCCACCAGCACCGCGCTGATGGTGTGCTGCCAGAAGCGGGGCAGCACCTCGATCTGCTTGTGCTGCAGCAGCATCGAGGCGATGTTGGCCTGGTACTCGCTGCCGCTCATCCAGAACTCGCGGGTGGTCGGGGTCAGCAGGCGCGGTGCGATGCCGCTGGCGGTCATGCCGACGATGATGCGGCGGCCATGCAGCATCGCCATGTCCACGTGGCCATCGAGTACGTCTGCGTAGGAAACCTGCGGCAACTGCTCGGGAGGTCCGGCATAGCGCACCCGCACGTAGTCGTTGCGCCGCCATTGATAAGGCGAGCCCACCTCGGGATCAGGGTCGGGCAGTCCGCGCACCGCGCCCGCAGGCAGGCCGGTCAGGGCCAGCCCGAGCGCCGGCCAATGCGCCTTGCCGATGCCCGCATGCAGGTAGATGCCGCGGGCGACGCCGTCGCTGTCCACCTCAACGTCGGTGTGGCCGATGGCGGCGGCACTGGCCGCGATCTGCGGAACCGGCAGCATTTCCTCGGCCATGCGATCACCGGCTGCCGGTGCGGCCAGCACCGGCAGCACCACCCGGCCATTGCGACGGATGGCCGCGGCCAGCGCGTCGTCCTGGCGGCTGTCGCGGCGATCCGGCTCGGACAGCATCAGATCCAGCGCGACCCGTTCGGCACCGGCATCGGTCAGGCGATCCAGCAACCGGGCGTGGACCGAGCGCGGCCACGGCCATTGGCCGATGCGTTGCAGGCTGCCTTCGTCGATGGCCACGATCAGCACGCTCGGGTCGGGTCGATAGTCCCAGTTGCCGACCATCGCGTCGTAGGTGGCCTCGTCCTGCCGCCACAGCCATTGGCCCTGGCTGGCGACGAGGGTCAGTATCCCGGCCAGCATGGCCAGCAGGATCCGCTTCGACCACGGCAGCGGCGAGCGCCTCACAACAGCAGCCACAGCAGCAGGGCACCGCCGCCGGTGCCATAGCAGAGGCGACACGGCAGGGCGATCTGCTGGGCAGGCGAGAACTCGCCGGCATGGCCGTCATCGTCGATGTACTGCACGCGCACATGCAGGGTGCCGCGCCACGGACGCTTGAAGCTGACCTGCGGTTCGGCCACGGTTTCGTCGACCAGGGGTGCCTTGAAGTCGCCGCGGCGGTCGACCTGCACGCGATAGCGCTGGCCTTCGCTGCCGGCCTGCCAACGCAGGGTCAGTTCACCGTGCGCGGCCTCGGGCGGTTGCAGCGCAGGATCCACCGGCTCGTTGCTCAGCTGCAGTGGCAGGGCCTGGCCATAGCGCCCCTGGTGCCCATCGGCACTGCGGGAGGCGATCCGCCAGAAGTAGTGACCCGGCGGCAATGGCTGCGCCAGGCGCAGGTCGGTGCCGGTGCTGGTCTGTTCCTGCAGTGGCTGTACGAAGGTGGAATCAGCCGCGATCTGCAGCACGCTGCTGCGCGCACCGGGGGCTTGGCTCCAGCGGAACCGCGGGCGGTCGCCGTTGATTGTCTGTCCATGCAGCGGGGCCAGGGTCAGCGGCGGTGGAGGCTGGTCGCTGAGTTCGAAGTCGGCACTGGCGTCGATGCCTTCCACACCCTGCGCATCGACCGCGCGCAGCAGGATGCGCAGCTGGCCCGGCGGCAGATCGCCGATGGCCAGGCGGGTATCGGGGGTGGTGGCAGCGAACAGCAGGATCTCCGGCGTGGCTGCCTCCACCACTTCAACGCGGTAATGCGCGGCGCCGGCGACCGGAGTCCATGCCAGCAGCGTCGGCAACGGGGCCAGGCGCAGTTCATCGTTGCGCAGCTGCGGCGCCGGCAGCAGTACGGAGACTGCGTCCGGAGCAGCGTCTGCGCTGGCGCTGCGGGTGGCCTGTCCGGGCTGGACCATGCGCTGGCCATGGGCGTTGCCGACCTGCACCTTGCCCTGCAGGACCTCGGTGGCCGCGACATCACGACCGTCGCCGGCACTGACCCGGAAGACGGTGCCGCGTACGCTGCTGGTGGCGGTGGGCGCATCGATGATGTAGCGCGATGCCGGGCCGCGCGCGGGCGTCACCCGATTGCTGGCGCGGCCCTGCTGCAGGCGCAGGCGGGTGTCGACCATGCCGGTGTGGCCATAGCGGCTGAGCTGGTCCAGGCGCAGGCGCGAGTACTCACGCAGCTGCAGGCGCGACGCATCGGCAAATTCCAGCGTGACGCTGGATTCGCCCTCGGTCTGTACGGTGTCTCCGATATGCAGCTGCTCGCCGGCCTGGATGGCGCGGCTGGCGCTGCCGTCTCCACTGGACAGTTCGACCTTGCCGCGGACCGAGAGCACCCGCGCCGGTGCCGGTTCGATGCGCAGCCAGCTGATGGGGAAACGCAGCAGCTGGCCGGGCGGCAGCCGGTAGGGGTTGTCGATTCGGTTGTGCTGCTGGAGCTGTTGCCAGCGCACCGAGGGTTTCAGATACACGCCACCCAGATCCCACAGGGTGTCGCCGGGGCGGACCCGGTAGTTCCAGTCCTGCGCGGCGGCGATGGCCGGCAGCAGAAGCAGGGCACAGAGCAGGGCGCCCTGGAAGCGCATGGCAAACAACAGCGAGCGGACGAAGGTCACAGTTTTGCAATCCCGGCAATGCGGGGGTGCAGCTGCAAGACCCCATGGCCCCGACCTCATCCCCCCGAACGGATCGTGGCGGCCGTACGGCCGCCATCGTGCGCATTATTGCCCGCGTCCAGTGCAGGGATTCTGAACGAACCCGGCTTCCGTTCAGAACAGCAGGGAGGCCATCCTGCGGCGGTACTGGCCGACCAGGTCCTCGTCGGAGATCACATTGAAGGCATCGATCAGCGCCTTGCGCGGCAGGCCTTCCTCGAAACTCCGGTCGATCCGCAGCATTTCCAGGAACTGCGCCAGCGCGGCTTCGTCATGGCCGCCGAGCAGCAGCTGCACGCCGCGCAGGTGGCGGGCCTTGAGGTCATTGCCGTTGGCGGCGATGCGCGCGTCCAGCACCTCGGCGGCCGGGGCGTCCTTCAGGGCGGCGGCAAAGGACAGCCGGGCGCGGGCGCGCACGGCGCGGTCGTCGGTGGCCAGGTTGGCGGGCAGGCCGTCGATCAGCGTACCGGCTTCGTCCACGCCGCCGATCTGCAGCAGGGCCAGGGCCAGGTCGAGCTTCAGCTCGTCCTTGTCCGGCTCGGCGGCGATCTGCGCACGCAGTACATCCACCTGTGCCTGCGGATCCAACGGCGCTTCGTCCTCGGCGGCAGTGTCGCCGACGTCGGCCGGCACGATGCCGTGCTGGGCCAGGAACTCACGCAGCTGGCCTTCCGGGATGGCGCCGGGGAAACCGTCCACCAGCTGGCCGCCCTTGACCAGGAACACGGTGGGCACCGAGCGGATCTGGAAGGCGGCGGCAATCTGCTGTTCCTTGTCGACATCGACCTTGGCCAGCTCGAAGGCACCGTTGTATTCGGCGGCCAGCTTTTCCAGCATCGGCCCCAGGGTCTTGCAGGGGCCGCACCACGTGGCCCAGAAGTCGACCAGCACCGGCGTCTGCAGCGACTTCTGCAGGACTTCGGCCTCGAAGGTCGCAGTGGTGGCGTCGAATACGTAGGTCGTCTCGGTCATGGGGGAGGCATCGATTGGCATCTGGAGACCGATTCTATGGTGACGATCGATGCCAGTCTCAACCCGGACTGCGGCAAATGCCCGACAATGCGTCGTTCCCGCCGCCGTTGCTCCTGGAGCCTGCATGACCTCCCCGTCTTCCCTGTTGCGTCTGTCCGGCCCCGCCGCCGCACTGCTGTTCGTGCTGGCGGTGCTGGGCTTCGGCACCGGCCTGGAAGGTTATGCACAGGCGCGGCACCCGGTGGCCCTGCTGGGCGCACACGGCGTGCCGCACGCGTTGGCCTTCAATCTGCTGGGCTTCGTACTGCCGGGCCTGTTGGCGGTGGTCGTGGCCGAGTGCCTGCGCCGACAGCTGCCGGCCAGTGCTGGCTGGGCGCCGCGGGTGGGCAGCCAGATGCTGTTGCTGGGCGGACTGGCCTTCACCGCGATGGGCTTGATGCCGCTGGATGTGGACGATCTGCACGGGCCGGCCAGCCAGCTGCACGCCAGTGCCTGGATGATCTGGGTGCTGGGCTTCGTCGCCGGCACCCTGTTGCTGGGCATCTCCCAGCTGCGCCAGACGCACGGGCGCGCCCTGGGCGGGGTGGCGATCGCCTGTGGCGTGCTGGCGGCGCTGGCTGCCTTTGCGCTGCAGGGCGTGCTGCCGGCGCCGCTGGCACAACGGCTTGCATTCGCCTGCTGGGCGGTCTGGCTGGCGCTGGCCCTGCCGCTGTCGCGACCGCGCTGAGATCGGCTCCGGGCCGCTGGCGGGGCCGGCGGTCGGCGGGCAGGATTGGAGACGTTTGCCGCACTGCGGTACGCTGTACCGCTTTGCCGCCGCATCCGCGTGTTCCATGACCAGCGCTGAAACCAACGCCTACGACCCGCAGCAGGTTGAATCCGCCGCCCAGAAGTACTGGGACGCCACCCGTGCCTTCGAAGTCGACGAGACTTCGGACAAGCCGAAGTACTACTGCCTGTCGATGCTTCCGTACCCGTCCGGTGCGCTGCACATGGGCCACGTGCGCAATTACACCATCGGCGACGTGATCAGCCGCTACAAGCGCATGACCGGCCACAACGTGCTGCAGCCGATGGGCTGGGACGCGTTCGGCCTGCCTGCGGAGAACGCGGCAATCAAGAACAAGACCGCACCGGCGGCCTGGACCTACAAGAACATCGAGCACATGCGTGGCCAGTTCAAGGCCATGGGCTATGCGGTGGACTGGTCGCGCGAATTCGCCACCTGCCGCCCGGACTACTATGTCCACGAACAGCGCATGTTCACGCGCCTGATGCGCAAGGGCCTGGCCTACCGCCGCAATGCGGTGGTGAACTGGGATCCGGTCGACCAGACCGTGCTGGCCAACGAGCAGGTCATCGATGGCCGTGGTTGGCGTTCCGGTGCGCTGGTCGAGAAGCGCGAGATCCCGCAGTGGTTCCTGCGCATCACCGATTACGCCCAGGAACTGCTGGACGGCCTGGATGAACTGGACGGCTGGCCGGATTCGGTCAAGACTATGCAGCGCAACTGGATCGGCCGCTCCGAGGGCCTGGAAATCCAGTTCGACGTGCGTGATGTCGACGGCACTGCGCTGGATCCGCTGCGCGTGTTCACCACCCGTCCGGATACCGTGATGGGCGTGACCTTCGTGTCGATCGCCGCCGAACATCCGCTGGCCCTGCATGCGGCGAAGAACAACCCGGAACTGGCTGCGCTGCTGTCGGAAATGAAGCAGGGTGGCGTGTCCGAGGCCGAGCTGGAAACCCAGGAAAAGCGCGGCATGGACACCGGCCTGCGTGCCATCCATCCGGTCACCGGCGAAAAGGTGCCGGTGTGGGTCGCCAACTTCGTGCTGATGGGCTACGGCACCGGTGCGGTGATGGCTGTTCCGGGCCACGACCAGCGCGACAATGAAGTGGCAAACAAGTACGGCCTGCCGATCAAGCAGGTGATCGCGCTGAAGGATCCGCGCAACGACGACGAGCGCACCTGGGATGGTGCCCGCTGGCAGGACTGGTACAGCGACAAGAACCGTGCCTTCGAGCTGGTCAACTCGGCCGAATTCGATGGGCTGGATTTCCAGGGCGCCTTCGAAGCCTTGGCCGAACGCTTCGAGCGCAAGGCCCAGGGCCAGCGCCGCGTCAACTATCGCCTGCGCGACTGGGGCGTGAGCCGCCAGCGCTACTGGGGTTGCCCGATTCCGGTGATCTACTGCGACAAGTGCGGTGCGGTGCCGGTGCCGGAAGAGCAGCTGCCGGTGGTGCTGCCGGAGGACGTGGCGTTCTCGGGGACTGGTTCGCCGATCAAGACCGATCCGGAATGGCGCAAGACCACCTGCCCGGAATGCGGCGGCGCGGCCGAGCGCGAGACCGACACCTTCGACACCTTCATGGAGTCGAGCTGGTACTACGCCCGCTACACCTCGCCGGGTGCCCGTGATGCGGTCGACAAGCGCGGCAATTACTGGTTGCCGGTCGACCAGTACATCGGCGGCATCGAGCACGCGATCCTGCACCTGATGTATTTCCGCTTCTACCACAAGCTGCTGCGCGACGCGCGGATGGTGGACAGCAACGAACCGGCACGCAACCTGCTGTGCCAGGGCATGGTGATCGCCGAGACCTACTACCGCCCGAACCCGGACGGCTCGAAGGACTGGATCAATCCGGCCGATGTGGAAGTGCAGCGCGACGAGCGCGGCCGCATCACTGGCGCAACGCTGATCGCCGACGGCCAGCCGGTGGTGGTCGGTGGCACTGAAAAGATGTCCAAGTCGAAGAACAACGGCGTGGACCCGCAGGCGATGGTCGACAAGTACGGTGCCGACACCGTGCGCCTGTTCTCGATGTTCGCCGCCCCGCCGGAACAGTCGCTGGAGTGGAACGAAGCCGGCGTGGACGGCATGGCGCGCTTCCTGCGCCGCCTGTGGGCCCAGGTGCAGAAGCACGCCGCCGACGGTGCCGCCCCGGCGCTGGACGTGGCCGCGCTGGACGCCAACCAGAAGGCACTGCGTCGCAAGACCCACGAGACCATCGGCAAGGTCGGTGACGACTATGGCCGTCGCCACAGCTTCAATACCGCCATCGCGGCGGTGATGGAACTGATGAACGCGCTGGCCAAGTTCGAGGATGGCAGCGAGCAGGGCCGTGCGGTGCGCCAGGAAGCGCTGCAGGCCATCGTACTGCTGCTGAACCCGATCACCCCGCATGCCAGCCACGCCCTGTGGCAGGTGCTGGGCCATGGCGAGACGCTGCTGGAAGACCAGCCGTTCCCGCAGGCCGACGCCGGTGCGCTGGTGCGCGACGCGCTGACCCTGGCCGTGCAGGTCAACGGCAAGCTGCGTGGCACCATCGAGGTGGCCGCCGATGCTGCACGCGAGCAGGTCGAAGCACTGGCTCTGGCCGAGCCGAATGCGGCCAAGTTCATGGAAGGCCTGACCGTGCGCAAGATCATCATCGTGCCGGGCAAGATCGTGAACATCGTCGCTGCCTGATACATCCTGGGCCGGTCACCCACGCGGTGGCCGGTACCTTCCCGGTGCGGGGCCATGCACTTGATGGCCCTGCATTCACGCGGCTTCGGGCAGGCTGTGTGTTGCCGTGATCGCCCGGCTCCGCCAGACTGTCTCCATGACCCGAATCCTGCTTGCCCTCGTTCTTGTCCTCGGCCTTGCCGGCTGCGGTTTCCATCTGCGCAACAAGCTGATGCTGCCGACCGACACGGCGCCGGTGAAGGTGGTCTCCACCGCGCCATACAGCGAACTGGTCAAGCTGCTCAATCGCAGCCTGCTGGCTTCCGGTGCCAAGCTGGCCGACGAGGACAGCAAGGGGCCCAGTACCCAGCTCCAGGTGCTGTCCGAACGCTGGGGCGACCTGCCGATCGCCATCGACTCGCAGGGCCGTGCGCAGGAGTACAGCCTGCGCTATGCGGTGATCTTCATCTTCCGTCGCGAGGATGGCAGCGAGCTGGTGCCGCAGCAGGTGATCGAACTGTCGCGCGACTACGTGTCGCCGCCGACCGACGCCACCGGTACCACCACCGAACGCGAAATCCTGGCCGATGAGCTGCGACGGGAAATGTCCGCGTCGATCATCCGCCGCATCGACAGCGTGGTGCGCGCCGAGATCGAGAAGGGCGGCAGCCTGACGGCGCCGAAGGCCAAGCCGATCGAAGGGGCGGAGCCGGCCGAGCCGGTTCCCGCAGCCAAGCACTGAGTCGCGACGATGGAACTGCGTCCGGAGCAGCTGGCCAGCCAGGGCGCTGACACCCCGCTGGCGCCGGTCTACCTGATTGCCGGCCCGGAAACCCTGCGCGTGCTTGAGGCGGCCGACGCCATCCGTGCACGCGCACGCGCCGCCGGCATCGCCGAGCGGGAAGTGTTCGACGCCGATGGGCGTGATTTCGACTGGAACCAGCTCGACGCCAGCTTCAACGCGCCCAGCCTGTTCAGTGCCCGCCGCCTGGTCGAGGTGCGCCTGCCCAGCGGCAAGCCGGGCAAGGACGGGGCCGAGGTGATCAGCCAGTTCTGCGCCAACCCGGCGCCGGACGTGGTGCTGATGATTACCGCCAGCGAATGGAGCAAGGCCCACCAGGGCAAGTGGGCCGAGGCAGTCAATCGCATCGGCGTGCTGTCGGTGGCTTGGGCGATCAAGCCGCACGAACTGCCGGACTGGATCGAGCGCCGCCTGCGTGGCAAGGGCCTGCGTGCCGATCCGGCCGCCGTGCAGCGCCTGGCCGAGCGGGTCGAGGGCAACCTGCTGGCCGCTGCGCAGGAAATCGACAAGCTGGCGTTGCTGGCCGACGGCCAGCCGCTGGACGTGGAACGGATGGAATCGCTGGTGGCCGACGCCGCCCGCTATGACGTTTTCCGGCTGCTGGAAGCCACGTTCTCCGGCCAGCCGCCGGCGGTGCTGCGCATGCTGGCGGGCCTGCGTGGCGAAGGCGAGGCGGTGGCCGCACTGATGCCAATGGTGATCCGCGAGCTGCTGGCTGGTGCCGGCCTGGCCCGGGTACAGGCGCGTGGCGGCAATCTGGCCGCCGAAATGAAATCGCGCGGCATCTGGGAATCGCGGCAAGCGCCCTACAAGCGTGCGCTGCAGCGGCACCCCGAGGGCAAGCGCTGGGAGCGTTTCGTGGCCGAGGCCGGACTGGTCGACCGCATCGCCAAGGGGCGCGCCGACGGTGATGCCTGGCTGGCGCTGGAGCGCCTGCTGGTGGCCGTGGCCGAACCGCGTGCCGTGCGCCTGCTGGCGCGGGCCTGAGTGATGAGCCTGCGGATCTATTACGGGGGCACCTTCGATCCGGTGCACCTCGGGCACCTCGCCATCGCGCGTGCTGCCCGTGACGAACTGCAGGTCGCTGTACGCATGCTGCCGGCGGCTGATCCGCCGCATCGCGCGGTGCCGGGTGCAACCGCTGACCAGCGCTTCACCATGCTCTCGCTGGCCATCGGCGATGAGCCCGGCCTGCTGCTGGACCACCGTGAACTGGACCGCGCCATACGCTTTCCCGGCCGCCCGTCCTATACCGTCGACACCCTGCGCGAACTGCGCGGCGAGCTGGGCCCCAGCCGGCCATTGGCCTGGCTGGTGGGGGCCGACAGCCTGCTGGGCCTGACCCGCTGGCATGAATGGGAGGCACTGTTCGGGCTGGCCCATTTCGTGGTGGCCGAGCGCCCGGGCAGTCCCCTTCAGGCCTCGGTGGATGGCGAACTTGGCCGCGCCCTGGAAGGCCGCTGGGCCGACAACGAGCAGGCCCTGTTCGCCAGTCCGGCCGGGCGCATCCTGCGCCTGCATCATCCGCTGCGCGAGGAATCGGCCAGTGCCGTGCGTGCGCAGATCGCCGCCGGCGGCCCCTGGCGGGCGTTGCTGCCGCCGGCCGTGGCCGACTATGTGGCCGCCCATGGCCTGTACCGCTCCCCTACGCCGTGAATGCCGCCGCCCCGGCTTGCCCGTATAATCGCCCCCACGTTTATCGAGTCGATCCACTTTGAGCAACCAGACCCAGCCCCAGACCATCAAGGTCGATCTGCCCAGCCCGCCGCCGTCCGTGCCGGAACTGCTGGCCAGCGTCCGCCAAGCCACCGAAGACCTGAAGGCCAAGGACCTGGTCGAGATCGATGTGCGCGGCCGGTCCAGCGTTGCCGACTACATGATCGTCGTTTCGGGCACCTCGACCCGCCACGTCAAGTCGATCGCCGATGAAGTCGTGCGCTTTGCCAAGAATCTCGACGTGATGCCGCTGGGTGTTGAAGGCGAGCGCGAAGCCGAGTGGGTACTGGTCGACCTGGGCGACGTGATCGTGCATGTGATGCTGCCGCGCGTGCGTGAGTTCTATGCCCTGGAGCGCCTGTGGACCGTTGGCGACCAGCCGCCGTCCAGCGACGACGAAGTGGCCTGAGCCGCACGTTGATGCATCCCTTCGACGGCGCCGATGGCGCCGTCGACGTTTTGGAGGACCGTTGATGAAAGCCCGCCTGATTGCTACCGGCGAACGCGCACCCAGCTGGGTGGCGCAGGGCTTCGCCGAGTATCAGAAGCGGCTGTCGCACTGGCTGCCGTTCGATCTGGTGGAAATCGAGCCCGGCCTGCGCGGCAAGGGCCGCGATGCGCGCCGCGCCACCGAAGACGAAGGCAGGCGCGTGATCGCCGCACTGCCGAAGAATGCCTATGTGGTGGCGCTGGATGTGCCGGGCCGCCAGCTCAGTTCCGAACAGCTGGCGCAGCGGCTGGAGCATTGGCGTGGGCAGGGCAGGGACCTTGCCTTCCTGATCGGTGGCCCGGAAGGGCATTCGCCCGAAGTTTCCGCGCTGGCCGACGAAAAGTGGTCGATTGGACCATTGACGCTGCCGCACATGCTGGTGCGCCTGGTGGTGGCCGAGCAGTTGTACCGGGCCGCCGCAATGATTGCGAATCACCCCTACCATCGCGCGTGAAGAGTGGTTATACTAGTCGTCTGCCCGAATAGCTCAGCCGGTTAGAGCACTTGACTGTTAATCAGGGGGTCGTTGGTTCGAGTCCAACTTCGGGCGCCACTTTGAAGAGACCTGCATCGCAAGATGCAGGTCTTTTTTTTTGCGTTGTTGTAGAGCCGAGCCCGCACTCGACTCTACAGTGCCAGCTCACCTCTGGAGAACCCCACCAGCGTAGCGATGGCCGCCACCAGAATGGCGCCGAACAACACCCATTCCCAACGCGTGAATACCTGCTCACCGCGTTGCAGCCGGGTCAGTGCGAACACCACTACGCCGGGCAGATACAGCAGCACCGACAGCAGCAGGTTGTCGAGGCCTCCTGCATACACCAGCCACAACGCGTAGGCACTGGCCAGCAGCGCCACCGCGAAATCACGCCAGCGCACGCCCGGTTCACCCGCATAGGCGTCCCCGCGCCACGCCAGCTGCACGCCGAACGCGGTGGACAGGAAGTAGGGCACCAGGCTCATCGAGGCCGCCAGCAGCACCAGGCCCGTGTAGCTGCCGGAGTTGACCAGCACCAGCAGCAGGAACAGCTGGATCAAGCCATTGCTCAGCCACAGCGCGTTGGCGGGCACGCCGCGCGCATTCTCGCGTCCCAGGAAGGCCGGCATGGTGCCGTCGCCTGCAGCGGCGTACAGCACTTCGGCACACAGCAGCACCCAGGCCAGCAGCGCGCCGAGTACCGAAATGATCGAGCCGACGATGATCACCGTCGCGCCCCACTCGCCGACGATGGCGCGCAGCACGTAAGCCATCGACGGATTGGGCAACCCCGCCAGTTCGGCCTGCGACAGCACGCCCATCGACAGCAGGCTGACCAGCACCAGCAGCAGCCAGACGCCGAGGAAGCCGATCACCGTGGCGCGGCCGACATCGGCGCGACGGGCCGCACGCCGCGAGTAGATGCTGGCACCTTCGATGCCGATGAATACCCACACGGTCACCAGCATCATGCCGCGCAGCTGCTGGCCGAGATCGCCGAGTGCGGGCGCGCCCAGGAAATCGGCGCGGAACATATCCATGCGGAAGGCACCGGCGGCCAGGATCAGGAACAACGTGATAGGCAGCAGCTTGGCCACCGTTACCAGGCCGTTGACGATGGCGGCGGTGCGCAGGCCGCGCAGCACCAGCAGGTGCACGGTCCAGAGAAGTAGCGACGAAGCGGCCACGGCGGCCGGGGTATTGCCTTCACCGAAGACCGGCATGAAGTGGCCGAGGCCACTGAAGATCAGCACGAAGAAGCTGGCGTTGCCGAGCACCGAGGCAACCCAGTAGCCCCACGCGGCGGAGAAGCCGATGTAGTTGCCGAAGCCTTCGCGCGCGTATGCGTAGATGCCGGTATCGAGATCCGGCCGGCGGTTGGCCAGGGCCTGGAACACGAAGGCCAGCATCAGCATGCCGGCGCCGCTGACCGCCCAGCCGAGCAGCGCCGCCGCCGGACCGGCGCTGCGCGCCACGTTCTGCGGCAATGAAAAGATGCCGGCACCGACCATCGAGCCGACCACCAGTGCGGTCAACGCAGGCAGCCCGAGGCGTTGTGATGTCGCGGCCATGATGTCCCCTGCGGCGCTGATGCCGCCGACCCACGGTAGCGGTGTGCCCGTGAACATGCACGCAAGGGGCCGCAACGACGAAGGCCCGGGCAGATGCCCGGGCCTTCGAAGGTGGTGCGTTGAACGGTATTACTTGAAGGTGTACTTGGCGCCGACAGTGAAGTAACGGCCGATGGCGCCGCTGAAGTGCATCGGGTTGTAGTTCACGCCGCCATAGGTCAGCGGATCCAGCGGAGCGATGCGATCGAACACGTTTTCGACCGAAGCGCTCAGCTCGAACTCGTCGGTAACAGCCCAACGGCCGGACAGATCGAAGGTGGTGAACGAGGAGATCTTCTTTACCGGCGTGCCGTCGAAGTAGAAGAACTGGTACTTGCCGCCACGCTTGTCGGTGTTGTCCATGCTGGAGATGTAATTGGCAACGCCGCTCACGCTCCAAGGACCCTGTTTCCAGGTGGTACCGAAGTTGATGCGATCCTTCGGCGTACCGATGCAGTTGGTCACGTCGCAGTTGCCGTGCGTGCCCAGGAAGTCATCGGTGCTGCCACCGCTGGTGCGCTCGAATTTCAGCAGGTGGCTCCACTGCAGATCCATCTCCAGCTGGCCCGGGCCGATGTCGAAGGTCTGGCGGATGTCGGTGTCGATGCCGCGAACGCGCGAGGAGCTTGCGTTGATGTAGGCGGTATTGACGGCCAGGATGCTGCCGGTGCCTGCGACGCCGTTGAGCAGGTTGTTGTCGCGCAGGACATTGCCGGCACGGATCGCGTCATCGGTATCGCCCTGGGCGATCTCGTTGGTGCGCTTGATTTCCCAGGCATCGACGGTCAGCGAGGTGGAGCTGGTGGGCTGCAATACGATGCCCACCGAGTAGCTCTTCGACTCTTCCGGCTTCAGGTCCTTGTTCGGACGGGTGATGATCGCAACCGATTGCGAGCCGCAGTCGTCCGGCGAAGCACCCGGGGCCGGGTTTTCACCGTCCGGGCAACGGATCGGATCCGAGGCCGTGGAGAAGGCGGCCAGGCCACCGTCTCCGTTCTCGGCCGGGTTCGGTGCACGGAAGCCTTCGGCGTAGCTGGCGCGCAAGGCGATCCAGTCGGCCGGCGTCCACTTCACGCCCAGCTTCGGCGTGGCCTTGCCTTCACCGCTTTCATACTTGTCGTAGCGCAGTGCAGCGGACAGTTCCAACTGCTCCAGCACCGGTGCCGACAGTTCGACGTAACCGGCGTAGACGTTCTGCGTGCCGTCATAGGCCGAGTAGCCCAGGCCGATGATGTCACCCGTGTCGGTGTAGGTCTGCGGGGTCAGGCTGTTGCTGGTCTTGCGCCATTCGGTACCGATCGCCAGGCCCAGCGGCCCCCCCTTCAGATCCATCAGGCTGCGCGACACGGTGAAGTCGAACATGTCCAGGCTGGACTTGGCGCGTGCGCTGATCTTCGGCGAGATGTAGTCGTACAGTGCCTTGGAGTTCAGGTTGGCATTGTCACCGATGCGCCACACGCCACCGGCACAGTTCGCGTCGCCCAGCGCGCACTTCACGGCGCTGTAGCGCAGGAAGCCGGTGCGCTCGTTGACCAGATCGGTGCCCGAATGCAGGTAGGCGGTGTCATAACTCCAGTCGCCCCAGTTGCCCTTGACGCCGACCAGGAAGCGGTTGAACTCGTTGGTGTTGTCGGTCACGCGCGGGCCGACATCCCAGGCGCTGTAGCGCAGGCGCAACGGGCCGTTGCCCAGGCCGGCAGGCCGGTCAGGATGATTCGGGCCGAGCACCACGGCACCGTCGCCGCTGTTGGCGTTGACCGGGCCACCCGGGTAGCCCCAGCCGCCGGAAACACCGGACGGCGTGTTGCTGAAGGTGGTTTCCTTCTTCGAGTAGCCGATCTCGGTGTAGATCTCGCCGCCCTCGCCGAAGGCGAAGCTGGCACGTCCGAACACGTTGACGTACTTCTCTTCCGGCGAAATGTCGCGGTACAGCTGCGCCGGATCCCACAGGCAGCCCTGCGCGGCCACCGAAGCATCGGTCTGGCCACCAATGGTGGTCAGGCCCTGGCAGCCCGGCAGCGGTACCAGCGTCGCCGGATTGGTCTCGGTGACATTGCGGTCGTCATACACCGAACCGTTCGGTCCGACACCGCCACGGGTCCTGCCGCTGAGGAAGGCGCCGCCCAGGAACTGCGCATTGTTGCCGTAGCCCCACTGGCGGGTGTCGCCGGTGCCGATCCACTTGCGGTTCTTGCGGTCGCTGATCTTGATCGCGTCGCTCTTGCCGACGTCCAGGCTGAAGAAGGCGTTCCAGCCGTCGGTGGCCATGTCGCCGGTACCGGCGGTCAGGGTCGCCTTGCGGGTATCGCCGTCGCCGTCGCCGGAGACGCCATAGGAGCCACGCAGGATGGCGCCCTGGAAATCACTGCGCAGGATGATGTTGACCACGCCGGCGATGGCATCGGAGCCATAGATCGCCGAGGCGCCGTCCTTCAGCACTTCCACGCGTTCAACGGCGTCGAGCGGGATGGTGCTCAGGTCGGTGAAGACCTTCTGTCCATCATCGGCCAGGCCATAGGTCGCCATGCGGCGGCCGTTCAACAGGACCAGGGTCGAGCCCGCGCCAAGACCGCGCAGGGAGATGCCGGCGCCACCGCCGGCGAAGCCGTTGCCGAATGATTTGGGAATCGAGCCGGCGCCGTTGGCGGTGATGGTCTGCAGGTATTCGGCAACCGTGGTCTTGCCGGTGCGGTCGATTTCCTGGCGGGTCACCACCTGCACCGGGGACGGTGTTTCGGTGTTGGTGCGCGGAATGTTCGAACCGGTAACCGTGATGCGGTCCAGGTTGGTGGCCTTCTCCTGCGCGAAGGCGGAGGTGGAAGCCACGGCGCCAACCAGCAGCAGAGTGCCGCCGGTAAGGATGTGGGTGATGGACGATGCCAGGGTGCAGCGGCGGCGGCTGGCGGGCCGTTGGATCAGGTGTTTCACAGCTTCTCTCCTAACTGGAAAACCGTAGCGTTGAGGGCTGTCTCCGGAGTGTCCGGGACGGGCCAATCTAGGTTTCCGACGGGTGACGAAGTCGTGAAATTTTGCTTAATCCGTAACGTTTGAACTGGAACTTTGCCGAGTTTGGCAGTTCGGTCCCGAAGGCCGGTCCGACAGGCGGTCGGACCGGCCCGGGTCGTCAGTCCGGCAACGAGAACTGCACCGGCACCAAACCGATGGCCGGTACCGCTACACCATCACGCTGGGCCGGTTCAAAGCGCCAGCGCTTGAGCACCTGTTGGCGTGCAGCCTGGTCCAGGTGGCGCGAGCCACTGCTGCGCTCGATGCTGACCGCGACCGGCTGGCCGCTGCTGTCGACCTTCACCCGCAGCAGCACCGTGCCCTGCTCATGGTTGCGCAGTGCGGCGACCGGATAGGCCGGTGGCGGGGCACTGCGGTATTGCAGCTGGGCGCCGGCCAGCGGTGCATGGGTGTCGACGCTCGGCGCGAGTTGCGGCGGGGCCGGTTCGGCGGTCGGCAGCATGATGCCCTGCGTTTCCTCCACGGTCGCGGTTGGGGCCGGCAGTGGCGGTGTCGCCGGCTGTGCCTGCGGTTTCGGCACGACCCGGGCGACTTCCTTCGGTTCCTGCAGCACCGGTGGGGGCGGCGTCGGCGGGATCTTCTCGATCAGCCTGACCGTGGTCTTGTCACGCGGGACCTGCACGGCCTGGTAGGTCGCCGGGATCAGCAGCAACAGGAACGCGAGCAGGTGCAGGGCGATGGCCGCGCTCCAGGCGGCAACGCGGGCGGGGTCGAAGTGCGGGGATGCAACGGGATACGTACGAACCATGGTCCACCTCCATGCCAGTGACGAAGTCCTCAACGCACCAGGGCCCGTGGCGGGGTTGCCGCACGCGGCTGGCAGCCAATCATTAGCGCCAGGCCCCGGCCACTGCCTAGAGGCAGGGGCAGGATCGTTGGGCTGGCCTTCAGCCAGCCGCCCTGGCCCATGAAAAAGGCGGGCCCCTGCGGGACCCGCCTCCGTCTACCGGAACGGATGGGATCAGCGACCCAGCTCGAACACCACGTCCAGATTGACCGACACAGTGGATTCGCCCGGGGCGACCGGCGTGGCCTTGTCCATCGCCGCGCCGGCGGCCATGGTCCGCATCATCGGCATCGGGCGGTAACCACCCCCGGCATTCTCGGAGATGCTGACGATGCGGCGCACCTGAAGGCCGAGCGACTTGGCATAGGTCTGGGCGCGGGCCTGGGCCTTCTTCAGCGCGGCCAGGCGCGCTTCGTCATAGACCGGTTCCGGCTGGTCGATCTCGAAGCTGGGGCCGTTGATCTGGTTGGCGCCCTGAGCGGCCAGCGCGTCCAGCACCTTGCCGAGCTTGGCGATGTCACGGACCTTCAGGCTGACCGTGTTGCTGGCCTGGTAGCCGGTGATCTTCGGCGCTTCGTTGTCGGCATAGCGGTATTGCGGGTTGAGGCTGACGCCGCTGGTCTGCACGTCGCGCTCGGCGATGCCGGCGGCCTTGATCGCGGCGAGCACCTTGTCCATCTGCTGGGCGTTCTGGCGCATGGCGCTGTTGCCATCAGCGGCCTGGGTGACCACGCCGGCCGACAGGGTGGCCACGTCCGGTACGCGGGTGGCTTCGGCATTGGCCGAGATGTTCAGCAGCGTGCCTTCGGCCGCGGCGGCGATCGACGGCGACGACGGGGCGGCATGGGCAGTCATCGAGGTTCCAAGGGCGAGGGACAGGGCAAGCAGCAGCGGGGTGGCGGTCAGGCGCATGGAGAACTCCTTGTTGTGCCGTTGAGGGTGGTGTCGTAGCGATGAACGCGCTGTGAGCCCGTTCGGGGTTGAACGCGTTCCGGGACGGGTTGCCGACGATTCAGGTGGCGGCCTCAGGTTATGCTGTGCCGATGCTCTATCTTGCTTCCCGCTCCCCCCGACGCAACCAGTTGCTGGCCCGACTCGGACGCCCCTTCCAGGCCTTGGACCTGGAGGTCGTCGAGCAGCGCGCGCCCGCTGAAAGCGCCGAACAGTATGTGTGCCGGGTCGCCGCCGACAAGGCGCGCGCCGGCCTGGCCCGGGTGCTGGCCGATGATCCGCAGGCGCGGGTGCTTGGCTCGGACACCGAAGTGGTGCTGGACGGCGAGGTCTTCGGCAAGCCGGCCGACGCCGCCGGCGCACGCGCGATGCTGGCGCGCCTGGCCGGGCGCACCCACCAGGTGATGACTGCGGTGGTGGTGGTCGGCGCCGACGGGCTGGACAGCGAACTGGTCATTTCCGAAGTGACCTTCGCCCCGATCGCCGCCGCCGACATCGCCGCCTATGTCGCCACCGGCGAGCCGTTGGACAAGGCCGGGGCCTACGCCATCCAGGGCGGGGCCGAGCGCTGGATCGAACATCTTTCCGGCAGCTACTCCGGCGTCATGGGGCTGCCATTGCTGCATACCGATCGTCTGCTGGCGCGCTGTGGCGTGCCGGCCCCCACTGCCGATGCCGCCAGGGAGGCTGCCGATGTCTGAGGAAATCCTGGTCAATGTGACCCCGCGCGAGACCCGGGTCGCGGTGATCGAGAACGGCATGCTGCAGGAACTGCACATCGAGCGCGGTTGGCGCCGGGGTGTGGTCGGCAACATCTACAAGGGCAAGGTGCAGCGGGTCATGCCCGGCATGCAGGCCGCGTTCGTCGAGGTAGGCCTGGAGCGCGCCGCGTTCCTGCACGCCAACGACGTGGTGCGCCCGGCCCCGGTGGCCAGTGCAGACACCGAGAACACGACCCTTCCGCCGCCGGCCAGCGTGCCCATCGTCGAGCTGCTGCGTGACGGCCAGGACATCGTGGTGCAGGTGGTGAAGGACCCGATCGGCACCAAGGGCGCACGCCTGACCACCCAGATCAGCATCCCGTCGCGCTACATGGTGCTGCTGCCGCAATCCAAGGTGGTGGGGGTGTCCGCGCGCATCGAGGATGAAGCCGAGCGCGCCCGCCTGAAGGCCTTGGTGACCGAGCTGTCTGCGCAGCATGGCGGCTACGGCTACATCGTGCGTACCAATGCCGAGGGCCAGCCGGCCGAGGACATCGCCGAGGACATCGCTTACCTGTCGCGGGTCTGGAACGTGGTCGAGCGCCGCGGCCGCGAAGCGGCCTCGTGCAGCAACATCTATGAAGACCTGAGCCTGCCGCTGCGTTCGGTGCGCGACCTGATCCGCAAGGACGTGGACAAGGTGAAGGTGGACTCGAAGGAAACCTTCGCGCAGCTGCAGGCGTTCGTGGCCAAGTACATGCCGGTGCTGGCCGAGAAGCTGGAACTGTATTCAGGCGATCGCCCGATCTTCGACATGTTCGGGGTGGAGGACGAGATCGGCCGTGCGCTGGACAAGCAGGTGCCGCTGAAATCCGGTGGTTACCTGGTGATCGACCAGACCGAGGCGATGACCACCATCGACGTCAATACCGGTTCGTTCCTCGGCCAGCGCAACCTGGAAGAGACGGTGTTCCGCACCAACCTGGAAGCGGCACAGGCGGTGGCCCGCCAGCTGCGCCTGCGCAACCTGGGCGGCATCATCATCATCGACTTCATCGACATGGACGATGCCGAGCATCGCCGCCAGGTGCTGCGCACCCTGGAAAAGGCGCTGGCCCGCGACCATGCCAAGACCACGGTGTACGACTTCTCTCCGCTGGGGCTGGTGGAGATGACGCGCAAGCGCACGGTGGAAAGCCTGGAGCGCCAGCTGTCGGAAACGTGCCCGCAGTGCAGTGGCCGTGGCAGCATCAAGACCACCGAAACGGTGACCTACGAGATCTTCCGCGAGATCACCCGTGCCGTGCGCCAGTTCGATGCCGCACGCCTGCTGGTGATCGCCTCGACCAAGGTGGTCGCGCGCATCACCGACGAGGAATCCTCGGCGGTGGCCGAGCTGGAGGAATTCCTCGGCAAGAGCATCCGCTTCCAGGCGGACGAGCAGTACCTGCAGGAGCAATTCGATGTCGTTCTGCTCTGATCCTCGCCGGCCGCAGGCCGGCGGTGGCCGATGAGCGCGCCGCCGCGCCTGCGACTGCGAAGGATCCGCCGTCATTTCATTGCCGCCTGCGCGGTGGGCCTGGTCGGGCTGGCACTGCTGGTGGGTACCCTCAGCCAGCTGCTGCCGCTGGCCGAGCGTCACCCCGACAGGATTGCCGCCTGGCTAAGTGAGCGTGCCGGCCAGCCGGTGCATTTCGACCAGCTGCAGACGGCCTGGACCCGGCGTGGTCCGCTGCTGCAGCTGAAGGGCCTGCGCATCGGCGCCGGTCAGGGCCTGGCCATCGGCGAGGCCGAAGTGCTGGTGTCAATGTACAGCGGGATGCTGCCTGGTCGCTCGCTGACCGAGCTGCGCCTGCGTGGCCTGGCACTGGACCTGCAGCAGGGCGAGGACGGCCGCTGGTCGGTGCGCGGCCTGCCGAAGTCAGACACGGGCGGAGACCCGCTGGACGCGCTGCGCCGGTTGGGCGAGCTGCAGGTGATCGATGGCCGCCTGGGTGTGCATGCACCGGGACTGGGTATCGATACCACCCTGCCGCGTATCGATCTGCGCCTGCGCGTCAATGGCGACCGCCTGCGTGTGGGCGTGCGTGCCTGGGCGCAGACCGATGCCCTGCCGCTGACCGCAGTGCTGGACGTGGACCGCGCGCGCGGCAACGGGCAGGCCTGGCTGGGTGCCGATCCTGTTGATTTCCATGCCTGGTCGCCGTTGCTGGCAGCTGGTGGCGTGCGCCTGCGCGAAGGCAAGGGTGAGCTGAACCTGTGGCTGACCCTGCGCGACTTCGCGCCGGTGGCGCTGACCACCGATTCGGACCTGCGTGACGTGCGCGTCGACGGTGCACCGATGCCCGACGTGGCAACGCCGCGGTTGCAGCTGCAGCGCTTGCAGGCGCGCCTGCGCTGGCAGCGCCAGGCCGATGGTTGGGCGCTGCAGGTACCGCGCCTTCGTTTGAAGACCGAAGACGGCGAACAACAGCTCGATGGCCTGCAGTTGCAGGTTGGCAGGCAGCTGCGGGTGAGTTCCGGCGAAGTACAGGCCGGTACGGCGCTGCGGGCGCTGGCGCTGAGTGATCGCCTCGAGCCAGGCCTGCGCCATTGGTTGTTCCTGTCCAAACCGCAGCTGGATGTGCGAGAGCTGCAACTGGCCGGCGAACGTGATGGCCCGTTGCGGGCACAGGGCGAGCTGCAGTCGCTGGGCTTTGCCAGCGTTGGCAATTCTCCGGGTCTGCGCGGCCTGGGGGGACATTTCGAGGGCGACGCCGATGGCTTCAGCCTGCAGCTGCAACCGCAACGGCAGCTGCAGTTCGATTGGCCCACCGGCTTCGGCGTGCGGCACGACCTGCACCTGGCTGGACAGATCGTGGGCTGGCGTGACGAGGGCGGTGGCTGGCGTATCGGCACTGCGGCGATGCGCGTGGAAGGCACCGACTACGCGGCCGATGTGCGCGGTGGTGTCTGGTTCCAGGGCGACGGCACGCGGCCCTGGCTGCAGTTGGCGGCCAAGCTGGACGATGTGCCGATGACGGCGGCCAAGCGCTTCTGGATCCACTCCAAGATGAGCAAGGGCGCCACCGACTGGCTGGACATGGCGCTGGCCGGCGGCCAGGTGCGCAATGGCATCGGCCTGGTCAGCGGTGACCTGGACGACTGGCCGTTCGACAACAACGATGGCCGCTTCGAGGCCACCGGCCATATCACCAACGGCGACATCCGCTTCCAGCACGACTGGCCGCTGATGCGCCAGGTCGACGCCGATATCGCTTTCATCGGCCCCGGCTTCGACATGCATGGGCGCGGGGACCTGGCCGGTGTAGCGGTGCAGAGATTCGAGGCGGGCATCCAGGACTTCGGGCAGCAGCCGCTTTACGTGCGTGCCGATGCGCAGAGCGAGGCCGGCAGACTGCTGGCAATGCTGCGGCAGAGCCCATTGCACAAGGACTATGGCGACACCCTGGACAACCTCACGGCTGCGGGCCCGGCGCATGTGACCTTCGACCTGCTGCAGCCGCTGCACCACGATGAAGGCGGCGGTCACCTGCAGGGCACGGTCGACCTCAATGGTGTGAAGCTGGTGGACAAGCGCTTCCAGCTGGCCTTCGACAACATGCATGGGCAGGCGCGCTACAGCAATGGTGGCTTCGGTGCCGAGGAACTGGCGGTGCGCCACCTCGGTCAGGACGGCCGCTTGAGCCTGCGTGCCGGCGGCTACGTGCACGACAGCAGGCTGGCGTTCGAGTCGCAGCTGACGGCCAACCTCGACGCCGGTGTGCTGATTGACCGCGCCCCGGAAATGGCGTGGCTCAAGCCCTATATCGCGGGTAACTCGCCCTGGACCATCGCGGTCAACCTGCCCAAAGTCGCACCGGGAGCGCCCGCACCGCCCAGCGAACTGCGCCTGAGTTCGGATCTGGTAGGAACCCGCCTGGACTTGCCGGCACCGCTGGACAAGCCGGCCACCGAGCCGCTGGCGACCACGGTGGCCGCGCAGCTGCCGATGGGCGCTGGTCGCATCGATGTGGCCTTTGGCCAGCGTCTGGCCCTGGCCGCGCGC
Organism: Stenotrophomonas sp. YJH_SMC_19; assembly: GCF_059367915.1. Classification (NCBI taxonomy): domain Bacteria; kingdom Pseudomonadati; phylum Pseudomonadota; class Gammaproteobacteria; order Lysobacterales; family Lysobacteraceae; genus Stenotrophomonas; species Stenotrophomonas sp. YJH_SMC_19. The sequence continues at coordinate 28,785 of NZ_JCAFRI010000014.1, read as the reverse complement.
AGCCACAACAACCACACCGGTGTGCAGGTCACCCTGGGCAGCGACCATGCCGATCGCGAGCCGCCGCCCAGCGGACTGTCCGTCAATGGCCGCAGCCCGACTCTGGATGCGCTGGAGTGGATCAGTCTGGCCCGTGGTGGCAACGACGATGACGGCATGCCGCTGCGTGCAGTGGACGTGCAGGTCGGCAAGCTGATGCTGATCGGCGGCGTCTTCGAGCAGACCCGGTTGCAGCTGCAGCCGGGAGCGCAGGCGCTGGACGTGCGCTTGGATGGACCTTCGCTGGCCGGTCGCCTGACCGTACCCAACGCCGAAGGAGGCACCATCAGTGGCCGACTCGACCGTGTGCACTGGCAGTCGCTGCCGCCGGCGCCGGGCGCGGCCGCGCCAGCCCGGGTGCAGGCCGGCGCCAACGACATGGACCCGGCCAAGCTGCCGCCGTTCGCGCTGGACATCGCCGACCTGAAGTTCGGCAAGGTGGTGCTGGGCCAGGCGGTGCTGCGTACGCGGCCGCTGGCCAATGGCCTGAACGTGGACGAGCTGCGCTTCCGCGCGCCCGATCAGGAGATCGACATCAGCGGTCGCTGGCTGGGTCGCACCGGTGGTGCCCGCACCGAGCTGACCGCGCAGGTGCGCAGCGAGGACCTGGGCGGCCTGATGCAGAACCTCGACTACGGCGGCCAGCTGCGTGGCGGCTCTGGCCAGGCGCAGCTGCAGGCCTCCTGGAGCGGGGGGCCGTCGGACTTCCAGCTGGCCAATCTGCAGGGCAGCCTTGATCTGCACGCGCGTAATGGCCAGCTGCTGGAGCTGGAGCCGGGCGCTGGCCGTGTGCTGGGCCTGCTCAGCGTGACCCAGCTGCCGCGGCGCCTGATGTTCGACTTCCGCGACTTCTTCTCCAAGGGCTTCGCGTTCAACCAGGTCGACGGCAGCGTGCAGTTCGGGCAGGGCATGGCCCGCACCGACAAGGTACTGATCGAGGGCCCGGCGGCGAACATCACCATCCGCGGCCAGGCCGACCTGCGCAACCAGCGGTTCGACCAGACCATCGATGTCAACCCGCGCGCCGGCAACCTGCTGACGGTGGTCGGCGCGGTGGCCGGTGGCCCGGTGGGCGCGGCGCTCGGCGCGGCCACCAATGCGGTACTGTCCAAACCGCTCGGCGAGATCGGCGCCCGCACCTACAAGGTGACCGGTCCATGGAAGGAGCCGAAGGTGGAAGTGATCGAACGCAGCCGCGACAAGACCCCGCCAGCGCCCGCGCCGCGCCCGGCCCCGGCCGTTCCGCCGCCCGTTACCGACCTGCCACGCTCACGCTGAGCGTGGACCTCCTGTTCACGGGGCTTGCCTGAGCGCCCCAGCACCCCCAGATCGAGAACCATGACTGATATCGCCCTGACGCTTGCCCAAGATCGCCTGCTGCGCCCCGGCGGGCTGGATACCGATGGCCTGGAGCGCACCTTCGGCCAGCTGCTCGGCCCCGGTGTGGACTTCGGCGACCTCTATTTCCAGCACGCCCGCCGCGAGAGCTGGAGCGTGGAAGACGGCATCGTCAAGGACGGTGCCCATTCCATCGAGCAAGGCGTGGGCGTACGGGCGATGTCCGGCGAGAAGACCGGATTCGCCTACTCCGACGACATCCATGCCGACGCGCTGCTGGCCGCGGCGCAGTCGGCGCGTGCGATTTCGCGCGAGGGTGGCGCGCAGTCCGGGCGCTCGCTGCTGCGCGGCAATTCACGCGCGCTGTATCCGGCGCTGGATCCCATCGATGGCGTCGGCAACGAGGCAAAGGTCGAGGTGCTGAAGCGCCTGGACGGCTACCTGCGTGCCGCCGACCCGCGCGTGAAGCAGGTGATGGTGAGCCTGTCCGGCGGCGTGGACACGGTGCTCATCGCGCGCAGCGACGGCGTGCTGGGCGCTGACGTGCGCCCGCTGGTACGCCTGAACGTGCAGGTGATCGTCGAACACAACGGCCGCCGAGAGTCCGGCTATGCCGGTGGCGGTGGCCGCTATGGCTACGGGGAACTGTTTGCTGATGGCCGCCCGGAAGCATTTGCGCGCGAGGCCCTGCGCCAGGCGCTGGTGAACCTGGACGCCGTGCCGGCGCCGGCCGGCGTGATGCCGGTGGTACTGGGACCTGGCTGGCCCGGCGTGCTGCTGCATGAAGCGGTCGGCCACGGCCTGGAAGGCGACTTCAACCGCAAGGGCACCAGCGTCTACGCCGGCCGCATCGGCGAACGCGTGGCGGCACCGGGCGTGACCATCGTCGACGATGGAACCCTGGACGGGCGTCGCGGTTCGCTCAACATCGACGACGAAGGCCACCCGAGCCAGTGCACCACGCTGATCGAGGACGGCATCCTGGTCGGCTACATGCAGGACAGCCTCAATGCACGCCTGATGGGCATGGCACCGACCGGCAACGGGCGTCGCGAATCGTTCGCGCACCTGACCATGCCGCGCATGACCAATACCTACATGCGCGCCGGCCAGCACGACCCGCAGGAAATGATCCGCTCGGTGAAGAAGGGCCTGTATGCAGTGAACTTCGGCGGCGGCCAGGTCGACATCACCAGCGGCAAGTACGTGTTCTCGGCCACCGAGGCCTACCTGATCGAGGATGGCCGCATCACCGCGCCGGTGAAGGGGGCGACCCTGATCGGCAACGGTCCGGAAACCATGCAGAAGGTGCGGATGGTCGGCAACGACCTGGCCCTGGACGAGGGCGTGGGTATCTGTGGCAAGGACGGGCAGAGCGTGCCGGTGGGTGTCGGCCAGCCGTCGCTGTTGATCGAGGGCATCACCGTCGGCGGTACCCAGGCCTGAGCCGGGCGATGGCCAGCGCCACCGCCCGCTCCAGCGCGGACTCAGTCCTCGTCGGCCTCGTCGGCTTCGACGTGGCCAGCGTCTTCGGCGGCCTTCAGGCCGAGCGCCGCCGGCAGCATCAGTGCGCGCAGCACCTGGTAGATCTCGCGATAGGCACGCGGCGGCTTGTTCTTCGCCTTCTCGGCCTGCGCATTGCGCACCAGCGTGCGCAGTTGCTGGCGGTCGGCCTGCGGGTAATCGTCCAGCAGGGCGGCCAGCGCCTTGTCACCTTCGGCCAGCAGGCGCTCGCGCCAGTCTTCCACGCGGTGCATCATCGCCACTTCGCGGCGGCCGGTTTCGCTGTTGGCATCCAGCGCATCGCGGATCGCATCCAGCGTGGCTTCTTCTTCGCGGCGCATGTGCTTGGCCAGGAACGCCAGCTGGCGCTTGTGGGCGATGTGCGCGGTGATGCGCTTGCACTCGGCGATGTGCGGCAGCAGGTCTTCCGGGATCGGCAGGCGCGCCAGCTGGGCCGGTGTCAGCGACACCAGTTTTTCGCCCAGGGCCAGGACGTCGAGCGCGTCGCGCCGGTTCTGGCTGCGGCTCTTGTCGTGGAATTCACCGGTTTCTTCGTCGCGTCCGCGCATCGTCCATACCTGATTTCAAAAAAAGTCGCCCGGCGTGATGCCGGGCCCAACCCGTACAGGATAAAGCATTGAACGTGATCGCCCCTGAAGCCGCCGTCGGCGACGACAGCCCGGCCCGGCTGGAACGGCTGGCCGACCTCTCCCAGCAGCTGCTCGACCGCGCCCGCGCGCTGGGCGCCAGCCAGGCTGAAGTCAGCTGCAGCGAAGACCGCGGGCTGGAGGTGAATGTCCGCCTCGGCGAGGTCGAAACCGTGCAGTCCACCCGCGACCGCGGCATCGCCGTCACTGTGTATTTCGGCCAACGCAAGGGCAGCGCCAGCACCGGCGACCTGAACGAGGCCAGCCTGGCGGCCACGGTCGAGCAGGCCTGCGCCATCGCCCGGCATACCGAAGATGACGCGGCCGCCGGCCTGGCCGAGGCGGCGCTGATGGCCACCCACTTCCCGGACCTGGACGGCTGGCACCCGTGGGCGCTGCAGGCCGACGAGGCGGTGGACCTGGCCCTGGCTTGCGAAGCTGCAGGCCGTGAGGCCGATGCGCAGATCCGCAATTCCGACGGCGCCTCGGTGTCGAGCATGCAGAGCCTGTCGGTCTATGCCAATTCGCATGGTTTCATCGGCCGTGAGCGCGGCACCCACCATTCGGTCGGTTGTGCGCTGATCGCCGGGCAGGGCGATGGCATGCAGCGTGACGGCTGGTACACCAGTGCGCTGGCTCGCGAGGACCTGGAGGACGTCGGCCTGGTCGGGCGTCGTGCCGCCGAGCGTACTGTCGCCCGCCTGCAGCCACGATCGCTGGCCACCGGCAGCATGCCGGTGCTGTTCGCCCCGGAAGTGGCGCGCAGCCTGGTCGGGCACCTGCTGTCGGCGGTGTCCGGCGGTGCTCTGTATCGCCAGGCCAGCTTCCTGCTGGACAGCGTTGGCCAGCGCCTGTTCCCGGACTGGATGCAGATCGAGGAGCTGCCGCACCTGCGCCGTGGCCTGCGCTCGGCCGCCTTCGACGGCGACGGCGTGGCCACCCGGGCCTCGGCTCTGGTCCGCGACGGCGTGCTGCAGCGCTATGTGCTGGGCAGCTACTCGGCACGCAAGCTGGGCCTGCAGACCACCGCCAACGCCGGTGGCGTGCACAACCTGCAGTTGGCGGCCAATGCCGGCCCGCTGCAGGACATCGCGCGGCAGATGGGCGATGGCCTGCTGGTGACCGAGCTGATGGGGCAGGGCGTGAACGGCGTGACCGGCGACTATTCGCGTGGCGCGGGTGGCTTCCGGGTCGAGAACGGCGAGATCCAGTACCCGGTGGACGGCATCACCATCGCCGGCAACCTGCGCGAGATGTTCAGCAGCATCGAGGCGGTCGGCAGCGACGTCGATCCCCGCTCGCACATCCGGACCGGTTCGATCCTGTTGGGGCGGATGACCATCGCAGGTAATGATTGATGCCGTCGATGGCGTAAGCTATGCCCGCCTGACGCAATCAGCTGGGTGCTGGTTGGTCAAGACCACCCAATGAAAAGGAGTTTTGTCGTGAGTGAATTCGATAACGTCCCGCCGCCGCCACCGGCCACCGCCGACGTTCCGGCCGACCAGCGCACCATGGCCCTGGCCGCGCACCTGCTGGGCATCTTCACCGGCTTCATCGGCGCGCTGATCATCTGGCTGATCAACAAGGACGATGCTGGCAAGGCCTTCGTGACCGACCAGGCCAAGGAAGCCCTGAACTTCCAGATCACCGTGACCATCGCCATGGTCATCAGCATGATCCTCACCATCGTGATCATCGGCGTGTTCCTGGCCCCGATCGTCGGCATCATCAGCCTGGTGTTCAGCATCATCGCTGCGGTCAAGGCCAACAACGGCGAAGCCTATCGCTACCCGTTCGCGCTGCGCCTGATCAAGTAGGATCGTCCGCACGCGGAACTGAAAACGCCCGGCACTGCCGGGCGTTTTCGTGTGCGGGGAATGCCGGGCCGCGTGCAGCGATCAGTGATCGCGTTCCACCGCCAGCGTCGCCAGCGCGCGCAGCGCGTCGGCTTCCTCGCCATACCCGGCCAGGATCGACTGCATGCGCGCTGCGAGCTCTTGCAGCTGGGCCTTTGCGCCGTCCATGCCAAGCAGGGCGGGGAAGGTGCTCTTGTCCTGCGCCTGGTCCTTGCCGGCAGTCTTGCCCAGCTGTTCGGAACTGGCTTCGACATCGAGGATGTCATCGCGGACCTGGAAGGCCAGGCCGAGTGCATCGGCGAAACTGTCGAGCTGGGCCAGCTGCGGTTCGTGGGCCTGGCCGCACAGCGCGCCCATGCGCACTGCCGCGCGGATCAGCGCGCCGGTCTTCAGCGCGTGCATGCGGGTCAGCGCCGCCAGCGTCTGCTGCTGGCCGGTGGCATCGATGTCCAGCGCCTGGCCGCCACACATGCCAGACGCGCCGGAGGCGTGGGCCAGAGTCTGCAGGCAGGCCACGCGCAACGTGGCCGGCAGCGGCGCATCGGCCAGCAGGCCGAAGGCACGGGTCTGCAGGGCGTCGCCAGCAAGGATCGCGGTGGCTTCGTCGAAGGCTACGTGGGTGGTGGGCTTGCCGCGACGCAGGGCGTCGTCATCCATCGCCGGAAGGTCGTCATGCACCAGCGAATAGGCATGGATCAGCTCGACGGACATGGCCGCCGCATCCAGGCTTTCCGGCTGCGCACCGAACAGGTGACCACTGGCGTAGACCAGCAGGGGCCGCATGCGCTTGCCGCCACCAAGCACCGAATAGCGCATGGCCTGATGCAGGCGCTGCGGCGCCTCGGCAGGCGAGGGCAGGGCGGCATCGAGCTGGCTTTCGATACGGTCGCGCCAGCGCGCGAACAGAACCTCAGCCGTCATGGCTGGGCGGGTCGAAGGGCTCGGAGGCTTCCGGCTGCGCCGGATCACTGAGCAGGCGCACGCGCAGTTCGGCCTGCTCCAGTGCCTGCTGGCACTGGCGGTACAGACCGACACCACGCTCGTAAGCACTGAGCGAAGCTTCCAGGCTCAGCTCGCCGGTTTCCATCTGCTCCACCAGCTGCTCCAGCGATTCGAGCGACTGCTCGAACTGGGCGACGGGGGAGGCGTTTTCGGGGGACTTCTTGGCCATGCGGCAAGTGTGGACGGGCCGCGCGCGGGGGTCAATTCACCAGCCGCCCGGGCGCCACTGCAACTGCGCGTCATGCGCCTGCAACCAGGCCTGCAGCGGTGCGGCGATGACCAGGTCGGCGGCGGCCAGCAACTGCGGGCCATCAAAGATCAGCGGCAGCTGCGCGCGTCGCCAGGGGGCGAGGTGCTCGCGTTGCAGGCAGTCCTTCAGCGCGTGCGAATGCTGGCGACCCGGCAGCAGGATGCGCTCGCCGCCCACGCGTGCACGGACCTGCAGTGGCTGTTCGAAAGCGCCGGCGCCCAGCAGGCTCAGCTGGCCGCCGTCGGGCAATGGCAGCGGTGCACGGCCATCCCACACGGCCTGCCAGTCGAGGGGCAGCGAGGGCAGCCGGGCCGGCAGCAGATAGGCGTGGTTGCGCCATTGCTGGATCACGTGCTGCTGCCAGCGCACACGCGCCTGGCGGTCGGTGTCGGCCGGCAACAGCTCCTCCAGCGCCTGCTGCAACACCGAGGCCGGCAACGGTGCCGCATCATGGCCCAGCACCCACGCGCGCAGCACGCGTGCCGCGCGGCGCGGCGACATCTGGCGCAGCAGTTCCAGTGACAGCACGCGCGGTGCCACTTCCACATGCGCGATCAGCTCGGCGTCTTCCTCGTCCAGCAGTTCGCGGGTCTGCCGGCAATGCGTCGCGCTGCCCGCCAATGCTGCAGCCACATGCGGCCAGCGCTGGCGCAGCAACGGCAACACCTGCAGGCGCAGGAAGTTGCGATCGGCGTGGTCTTCCGCGTTGCTGGGGTCTTCGATCCAGCGCAGCGCGTGCTGGCGCGCGTAGTCGAGCAGTGCACTGCGTGGTACCGCCAGCAGCGGGCGCCACAAGGGATGTTCGCCAAGGCGGCTGTGCGTGGACATCGCCGCCAGGCCATCGACGCCGGAAGCGCGCAGGGCGCGCAACAGGAAGGTCTCGGCCTGGTCGTCCTGGTGCTGCGCCAGTGCCAGCGTCTCACCGTCGCGCAGCTCAGCCGCGAACGCGGCACGTCGTGCCTGTCGCGCGGCACCTTCGGTGCCCAGGCCTGTGCCGTTCTCGACCTGCACGCGGTGCACGGCCAGCTCAATGCCCCAGGCGTCGCATTGCTGCTGGCAGTGCAGCACCCAGTCATCCGCATCGGGCTGCAGGCCGTGATGCACGTGCACCGCGCGCAGGGCGGTGCCGGAAGTCTGCGCGCAGCGCCACAGCCAGTGCAGCAGCACGGTGGAGTCGACGCCACCGCTGTAGCCCACCAGCAGCGGCGCATCCAGCGGAACGAGGGCAGGGAAGGCAGTCACGGTGGCAAGTATAGGGTTGCTCGGCAGGGCTGCGCCCTGCACCCGCTACGATCCAGAGGAACAGCAACAGCAACAGCAGAAGCTGGTTTCCTGAGGGTAGGCGGGGTGGGTCCGGTTGCGGGAGACGCCGTAAACCCGTCCTTGGGGGCTTGGCCGCGGCATCCATGCCGCGGACACTCCCGCAACCGGACCCACCCCGCCTTCGACAGTTTCCTGCGAACTGTCGGGTTGCTCATGGGGTCAGATCCGTTTTCCTGCGGAAAACGGATCTGACCCCGGATTCAATTCGATATCTGACAGATACGATCCACGCAAAGCGTGGATGGTCCAACCGTCACCGGAAAACTGTCGGGGGTGGGGCGGTGTGGGTGGGCAGGACCGTTGGCGCCATGGATGGCGCCATCGAGCCCCCATGGACGGGTTTACGGCGAGTCCTGACCACCCATACCGCCCCGCCCAACTCACAGAAAACCAGAGCCGCTTTTGATCTTGATTTGGCTTCGGCTTCGGCAGGTGCAGGGCGCAGCCCTGCCGAAAACCCTACTTCACCCGACGACCCGAACGGTCGATGCGGAACCACTCTCCGCCTTCCATCGGCGTGTGGCCATCGGCATCCGGCGTGCCGCGACGGCAGCCATTGCAGACCTCGGCCACGCCGTCCTGGAACGGCCATGCGAAATCGAAGGTGCCGGGTACCACTTGGCGGAACGTCAGGTCGAAGTAGCCCACGCGGTTGCCGACGCGGGCGCGCAGCAGGCCTTCCTGCGGCGTTTCCGGGCCGTTGTCCCAGGTCAGCACCGGCAGGCTGCGGCCCTTGCGGTCGACGTAGTGGAAACCCTGGTCGGCGTACACCACTGCCAGGCCGTGGTCGTCGTAATTCAGGTCCTTCAGCGTGTCGGCGCTGATCTTCGGCCGGTGATCGATCACCTCGCAGTTGGGCAGTGGCCACAACCCGTGTTCGTCGGTCAGCAGCTTGCATGCCGGTGCCTGTGCCGCTGCAGTGGCGCTGACCAGCATCCCAAGCAGGGCCAGCGACCGCGCGAAGCGGCCGCTGGCAGCGTCAGGGCGGGCCTGCCGTGCGATCACTTGGCCTCGGCCTTGCGCTCGAACGCGGTCGGTGCCGGCAGCTGCACCGGCACGCCCTTGTCATCGCAGGTGCCGGCCTGGCACAGGCGCTCGCGCAGGGCCGGGGTGGCCTGCACGATCATGTGATAGATCGCGTTCTGTTCCAGCGTGCCGCGGATCGCCTTGCTGCCCGGGCCGCGTGCCCAGATACCGACGTCTTCGCCGCCGTGCGATTCGGACTTCATCGGCACCAGTGCTTCCTGCATGTAGTCCGGATGCTCGGTGTCGACCTCGCGCAGGTTCGGGCGGCCGTTGGCCGGTTCGAAGCTGCTCGGGTTGTGCGGGTAGCGCTTCGGGCCGGCCGGCTGCTGGTTGCTGCTGCCGGTATGGCCCGGGCCGTTGGCATAGCTCAGCGTAGTGTACGGCTGGCCGGTGCCGTCCAGCGCGTAGTCCAGCTTGCCGGCGCCGTCTTCGCCGCCCTTGTCCTTGACCTTGCCCAGGATCGGGTTGCCACGTGCCGGGTAGCCGACGAAGTTCAGCGTGTGCGAGTGGTCGGCGGTGACGATGATCAGGGTGTCGTCGGCGGAGGTCAGCTCGTTGGCCACGCGCACTGCGTCGGACAGGGCCACGGTCTCGGTCAGTGCACGGTAGGCGTTGCCGCTGTGGTTGGCGTGGTCGATGCGCGCGCCTTCGATCATCAGCACGTAGCCTTCCTGGTGCTTGGCCAGATTCTTGATCGCTGCAGCCGTCAGTTCGGCCAGGCTCGGCTCGCCGCCCGGATCCTGCGGGCGCTCGTACTCGTAGCGCATGTGGTCCGGCTCGAACAGGCCAAGGATGGCCGGTGCGTTGGCGGCGGCGGCCAGCTGCTTGCTGTTCCACACGTAGGCACCCTGCGGGTGTGCCTGCTGCCATTCCTGCACCAGGCTGCGGCCATCCAGGCGCTGGCCGACCTTGTCGTCGTATTCCGGATCGCGCTCTTCCACGGTGGTGAATTCACCGCGGCCGCCACCGAGGGCGACCAGGGGGCCGCGGCCATAGCGTGAGGTCGACAGCAGCTGCTGGGCGATGTCCTTGCAGCCGGCCGCCTTGGCCGCTTCGGTCAGGTCGGTGTCGTTTTCCCAGTTGCGCTCGGGCGAGTGCGCGTAGGTGGCGGCCGGGGTGGCATGGGTCAGGCGCGCGGTGGAGACCACGCCGGTAGCCAGGCCGGCGCTGTCGGCCAGCTGCAGCCAGGTCAGCAGGCCCTTGGACAGGCTGTCGGCACAGTCGGTCCGGCTGCCGGCGCTGACGCCGATCGCACCCATGTGGGTCTTCACGCCGGTGGTGATGGCGGTCATGGTGCCGGCCGAATCGGGCGTCTGCGAATCGGTGTTGTAGGTCTTGCTGAATGCCGTGGCCGGGAAGCGCTCCCAGGACAGCAGGTTCTCTTCACCGGAGCCACCTTTGCGCTGGCCCTCGTAGATGCGCGAGGCGGCCACGGTGGTCAGGCTCATGCCGTCGCCGAGGAACAGGATGACGTTCTTGGCCTTGCCGGACATCGCACCGTTGGCGGCGGCCTGGGCGGCGCCACTGCGGTACCACCACTGCGGGGTCTCGCCGGCCGGGTGGGCGACGGGGTCGACGGCGACCTTGAGGCCGGCCGGGGCAGTGGCGGGGATGGTGCTGGCGCAGGCGCCCAGCAGCAGGGTGGTGGCGCAGGCGGCCAACAGGGAGACGGAACGGCGCATGGACGCTGGGATCTCACAAACTGTAACGGGACGTTCATTATGCCCGCCCTCGGAAGGCACGCCGATGACACACTGATTTGCCGGTCGGGCGGTCGTTCCCCAGCCGTTGATGGGCTATCGTGCCAGCATCCCTTCCTTCCCTCTGGATTGCCTATGAAGCTGGTCTCTGCCTGGCTGCGGATTCCATTCTGGCAGCGCGTGGTCGGTGGCTTCGTGCTCGGCGCGCTGGCCGGCTGGGCGCTCGGCCCGGCCGCGGAAACGTGGTTCGGCCCGCTTGGCGAGCTGTACGTCACCCTGATCAAGATGATCGCGGTGCCGCTGGTGTTCTTCGCGGTGATCAATGCGATCTCGTCGCTGCACGGCCAGAAGTCGGTTGCCGCGCTCAGTGGCCGCACCTTCCTGTGGTTCGTGATCACCGCTGCGTTGGCGGTGTGCGTCGGACTGGGCGTGGGCACCGTGCTGCAGCCCGGCGCCGGTGGCCTGCAGCTGACGATGGCCAGCAATTACGTGCCGCGCGAAGTGCCCAGCGTGGTGCAGGTGCTGCTGGACGTGGTACCGGCCAATGTCTTCTATGCGCTGTCTGGTATCGGCACCAAGGTCAACGCGGCCGGCGAAACCGTGCTGGCCGCCGGCCGTGGCTCGATCCTGCCGGTCATCTTCTTCGCTGGCCTGGTCGGCTTCGCCATCGTCAAGCTCGGCGAGAAGGTGACCGAGGCGCGCAAGCTGGTCGGCCAGATGAGCGACATCATGATCCAGGTGACCCGCTTCGTGCTGGAAGTCACCCCGATCGGCACCTTTGGCCTGATCGCCGGCCTGGTCGGCAGCTACGGGTTCGAGAAGCTGCTGCCGCTGGGGCATTTCGTGCTGGCCCTGTACGTGGCCTGCGCCCTGCACATCGTGGTGGTCTACAGCGCACTGTTGTTGGCGCACGGACTGAACCCGCTGAAGTTCTTCCGTGGTGCGGCGCCGGGCATGCAGGTTGCGTTCGTCAGCTCTTCCAGCTTCGCGGCGATGCCGGTGGCACTGCGTTCGATCACCCACAACCTGGGCGTGAACAAGGATTACGGTTCGTTTGCGGTGCCGCTGGGCGCCAGCATCAAGATGGACGGCTGCGGTGCCATCTACCCGGCGCTGTGCGCGGTGTTCATCGCGCAGTACAGCGGTGTGCCGCTGACCCCTGAACAGTACGTGGTGGTGCTGATTGCTTCGGTGCTGGGCAGCTTCGGTACGGCCGGTGTTCCGGGTACCGCGGTGATCATGGCCACGGTGGTGCTGAGCGCGGCCAACCTGCCGTTGGAGACGATCGGCTACCTGTATGCCATCGACCGCATCCTCGACATGATGCGCACGATGACGAACGTGACCGGCCAGATGCTGGTGCCGGTGATCGTGGCCAAGGAAACCGGGCTGCTCGACCAGGCGGTGTATGACAATCCGTCCAGCAATGTGGGTGTGGACGACCCCGATCCGACGCCGCCACGCGGCTGAGGGTGTGTGGAGACGAAAGGCCCGCCCTGAACGGCGGGCTTTTTGTTTGGGAGCTGGCTGGCGCGGTGGCGGTCATGCCGGGTCTGGTAGATCCACGCCATGCGTGGATGGAGGCGGTGCCGACCAACGGTCGGCCCCCACCAAAGGTCAGTACCCACCAAAGGTCAGTACCCACCAGAGGTCAGTACCCACCAGAGGTCAGTACCCACCAGAGGTCAGTACCCACCAGAGGTCGGTAGATCCAAGCCCTGCGTGGATGAAGGCGGTGCCGACCAAGATCGGCAGCTACCCACCATTGCGCGGGCTTAACAAAAAAGCCGCTGCAGGGCAGCGGCTTTCTCGTGTCAGGCGGCGTGGTAGCGCCAACCGGCCAGATCAGAGATCGACCCGGCGGGCCTGCATGAACTTGTTGCCCCAGTAGCCGCTGAGCAGGGTGTCCACGCGCACGTCCTTGCCCGAGCTCGGTGCGTGCAGGAAGCGGCCATCACCCACATAGATGCCGACGTGATCGACGCGGCCCTTGCGGCCGAAGAACACCAGGTCACCGGCGGCCAGCGCGGTGCGGTCGTTGATCAGTTCGGCGTTGTCGTCATGTGCCATTTCGCGCGAGACGCGCGGCAGCTCAATGCCCAGGGCCGAGCGGAACACGTAGCCGACCAGACCACTGCAGTCGAAGCCGCTGTCCGGGTTGCTGCCGCCCCAACGGTATGGGGTGCCCAGCAGGGTCATCGCGCGACGCAGCAGCGACTGCACCTTGCCATTGTCGGCCGCGGTGCCGACAACGCTGCCATTGGCAGCGCTGCTGGTGTCGTAGTTGGCGAGGAGGCGGCTGAGGTCACCGGCCACCACGGCCGAGCGGTCCATCAGCGGAATGGTGTCGTTGGCGGCCAGGTGAGGCAGCAGGGCGGCCAGGGTAGCGCTGGCGGCGGCGTCGACGCGGCTGCGTTGCGGAGCGGCAGCCTCGGCCTTGGCGGCCGGTCGGGCGGTGCTCTCGGCCACCGGGGCCGGGGTCACATCGGAACGGTTCGGAGCAGTCTGCGACCAGGCCGGAAGGCTGGTCAGACACAGTGCCAGGCCAAGCAACAGCGGGCGGGCACTACGTGAAGATACGGAAGTCTGGCCTTCGCTTTTCAGGTCGTCAGTCGTCACGCGTCGGTCACAGGAAAAAAACGATGGGGCATCATGCCCTGTAAAAGCGCGGATAAGTTAAAAATTCCGTTAGTAATTCGTTAGTTGAGCGGTGATGCTCGTCACAGTTTTGAACATATCGCCTGTTCATTTTAGCGAAGGACGCGTTTCGCCCCTGTGTAGTGGTCCTTCCAGTAGGGACCGCTGAGCGAGTCGAGGCGTACGGTGCCGCCGGTGCTCGGCGCATGCACGAAGCGCCCTTCACCGACATAGATACCGACATGGGTGACGCTGCCGCGGCTGCCGAAGAACACCAGGTCGCCGGTGGCCAGGCGCTGCGGATCGATCTTCGGACCCTGTACCGCCGCCAGGTCGCGCGAGGTGCGCGGCAGTTTCAGGTCCAGCATCTCGCGATAGACATAGGCCACCAGGCCGCTGCAGTCGAAGCCGGAATCCGGGGTGTTGCCGCCATAGCGGTAGGGGGTGCCGACCAGGCTGATGGCACGCATCAGCACCGAGTTGGCCGCCTCGGGGTTGTCCGGCACGGTCTTCGGCCAGTTCACGGTCGGCGGGGGCGGAGCGGGGCGGGTGGCCTTGCCGCCGCCGCAGGCGGTCATCAGCACGGGCAGGGCCAGCAGCAGGGCCGGGGCGAGGAGCCGGCGCAGGCCGGACGAAACTGGCGTGATGTGCATGTTCTCCGGATAATGCGCCACCTTGGGATTGGCCGTCATGATGGCGGCGTCCCCGCCGGGCGACAACCCGCCCCAACCCGCCTGCCTCCGGCAGATCCAGACAGAGTTGCGCATGAAGATCGAAAAAGACCGCGTTGTCCGCTTCCACTACACCGTTTCCGAAGTCGGCCAGGAGCCGATCGAATCGTCCAAGGACCGCGGCGAGCCGCTGGCGATCCTGATCGGCCACGGCAACATCATCCCGGGCCTGGAAAACGCCATGATGGACAAGGAAGCCGGCGCGACCTTCAGCGTTGACGTCAACGCAGCCGATGCCTACGGCGAGCGCCGCGAGGGCCTGTCCCAGCGCGTGCCGAAGAAGCATTTCGGCAACACCAAGCTGGCTCCGGGCCAGCAGGTCGTGCTGCAGACCAACTTCGGCCCGCGTGCGGTGACCGTGCAGAAGGTCGGCATGAGCGTCGTCGACGTCGACCTGAACCATCCGATGGCCGGCAAGGACCTGCACTTCGACGTGGAAATCGTCGATGTGCGCGAAGCCGGCAAGGAAGAGATCGACCACGGCCACGTCCACGGCGATGGCGGTCACCACCACTGATCGCAGCGCGATCATGATGGCAGCAAGGGCCCGCTTCGGCGGGCCATTGCGTTTCTGGAACACGGCGCGGCCATCCATGGCACGCGGGCCGGCGGCATAATGGCGGACCTGCCCGACGGACGCCCCGTGAACGCCGCTTCTCCTTCCCTGCAACCGGTGGCTTCCGGCGAACGCATCGCCGTGCTGGACGTGCTGCGCGGTGCTGCGCTGCTGGGCATCCTGCTGATGAACATCGAGGCCTTCAGCGGACCGCTGGACCTGGCCTTCACCGGCATCAACGTGCATTGGCAGGGTATCGACTACTGGGCCGATGCCTTTGTCTACGTATTCGTGCAGGGGAAGTTCTTCACCCTGTTCTCGTTGCTGTTCGGCGCCGGCTTCGCGGTGATGGCGCAGCGCGCCGAGGCGGCCGGGCGTGACTTCACCCCGTTCTACCTGCGCCGCAGCGCTGGCCTGCTGCTGATCGGCCTGTGCCACGCGCTGCTGGTCTGGTCCGGCGACATCCTGGTGATGTACGCGTTGGTCTCGTTGCCGTTGCTGGCCTGCCGCGAGGCGCCGCGCAGCTGGCTGCCGTGGATGGGCGTAACGGTCTATCTCGGCGGTGTGGCGATGATGCTGCTGGTCGGCGCGATGGTGTCGATGGCTTCGGCGGAGGACGTGCGGAAGATGCTCACCGACGCGCAGCAGAGCATCGATCTGCAGCGCCTGGTATACGGGCAGGGCAGCTGGATGCAGGCCAATGCGCAGCGGCTGAGCGAGTTCGGCACGTCGATGGGGGCGATGCTGATCACCGGCCCGGAAGTGCTGGGCATGTTCCTGATCGGCAGCTGGTTTGCCGGCAGCGGCGCGCTGGCCACGCCGGATCGCTTCCCGCGGCTGTATGCGGTGTTGCGTTGGGGGGCGCTGCCCTTCGGCCTGCTGGTCACGCTGCTGGGTGTTGCCTGGAAGCCGTATCTGGCGCCGGGCGCTTACGATCTGCCGGTTACGGCGGCGATGGCGCTGGTGACGATCGGCGGCCTGCCGATGTGCCTGGGTTACCTGGCCTGGATCGTACACTGGCGCGCGCGGCTGGGCTGGCTGGCGCCGGTCGGGCGCATGGCGTTGACCCATTACCTCGGCCAGTCGCTGCTGTGCACCTGGCTGTTCTACCACTACGGCCTGGGCGCGTTCGAAACGATGCCACGCAGCGTGCAGTTGATGTTCGCGCTGCTGTTGTTCACCGTGCAGGTGGGCATCTCGCACGTATGGCTGCGCCGCTTCCGCTTTGGGCCGATGGAATGGCTGTGGCGCGCGATGACCTATCGGCAGTGGCCGCCGATGCGGCGCGAGGCCGGCCAGGGCTGATCGATGCAGGGCGCGCGCGAGGATGTGATCGTGGTCGGCGCCGGTGCCATTGGACTGGCTGCCGCACTCGCGCTGCGTGCACAGGGCCGGCAGGTACGCGTGATCGACCGTGGGCGTGTCGGCGGCGCGACCTCGCATGGCAACTGCGGCACCATCACCCCCAGCCACGCGCCACCGCTGGCAGCGCCCGGCGTGCCGTTGCGCGCGCTGCGCTGGATGCTCGATCCGCGTGCGCCGCTGTACGTGCGTACACGCCTGGACCCAGCATTGTGGCGCTGGCTGCTGCAGTTCGGGGCGCGCTGCAACGCACGCGACTGGCTGCACGCCACGCGGGCACGCGGCGCATTGCTGAATGATTCACGGCTGCGCCTGGCGCAGTGGGTGCAGACGCATGCGCTGGACTGCGAGTTCGAGGCGCGCGGTCTGGACTATGTGTTCGGTGACGCCCGCAATTTCGATCACCACGCTGCCGAGTGTGAGGCGCTGAACGCACAGGGCATTGCCTCGGCGCGCATCGATGGCACCGACTACGCGCGCGACAATCCGGCGTTCCATGATCGCCTTGCCGGTGCGATCCACTTCCCCGGCGATGCCCAGCTGCGTCCGGACCGCTACACCGCCGAACTGGCGCGCGTGCTGCGCGCACAGGGCGTGGTGATCGAAGAACAGTCGGACGTGGAGGATTTCAGCGCTGATGCGCAGGGTGTGCGCGTGCGTGTCGGTGAACGCATGCTGCAGGCGCGAGAGCTGGTGCTGGCGACCGGGCCGTGGTCACCGCGCTGGGCGCGGCAACTGGGTCTGCGCGTGCCGATCCAACCCGGCAAGGGCTACTCGCTGACCTGGTCACGACCGGCGCAGGTGCCGCAGCGTCCAGTCGTGCTGAAGGACCATTCCGTGTTCGTGATCGCCTGGCGCGAAGCGCTGCGGCTGGGCGGCACCATGGAATTTGCCGGTGCCGATCCGCAGCTGCGCACGACCCGCCTGCAGGCCCTGCAGCAGGCCGCCGACCACTACCTGCGCGCGCCACGTGGTGCGCAGCTGCAGGAGCAGTGGTGCGGGTGGCGCCCCATGAGCGTGGACGACGTGCCGTTGATCGGCCGCGCGCCCGCGCATCCTCACGTCTGGCTTGCAGCGGGGCATGGCATGCTCGGCATCAGCATGAGCGCCGGCACCGGCCAGCTGATCGCCGATCTCGTCTGCGGCCGCACGCCGGCGATCGATCCTGCCCCTTACCGACCCGAGCGATTCCGATGAGCACTGCACCCTATGATTACGACCTGATCGTCCTTGGCGGTGGTTCCGCCGGCCTGGCTGGCGCGATCCGCGCCGCGCAGCACGGCAAGCGCGTGGCGCTGCTGGAGCCTGGTGAACTGGGCGGGACCTGCGTCAACGTCGGCTGCGTGCCGAAGAAGGCCATGTGGCTGGCGGCCGACCTGCACGAGCGCATCGGCCTGGCCAGTGCGATGGGTTTCGATGTCAAGGCACGCCCGGCATTGTCGTGGAAGGAGCTGGTGATCCATCGCCAGGCCTACATCAGCAACATCCACACCAGCTACCACAAGCGCCTGGACGAAACCGGCGTGGTGCGCATTCCGGCGCGCGGTCATCTGCTCGATGCGCATACCGTGGCCTGCAGCGATGGCGTGCGTTACAGCGCTGAACACATCCTGATCGCCACCGGCGCGCACCCGCTGCGGCCTGACATCCCCGGTGCCGAACTGGGCCTGGTCTCCGATGATTTCTTCGATCTGCGCGCGGCACCGGCCGAGGTGGCGATCATCGGTGGCGGTTACATCGCGGTGGAGCTGGCCGGCCTGCTGCAGGCACTGGGCAGCAGGGTGAGCCTGCTGGTGCGTGGCCAGCGGCTGCTGGATCGCTTCGATTACGAGCTGACCGATCAGCTGGCCGAGAACCTGAAGCAGCAGGGCGTGCGCATCCATTTTGGCTATCGCCTGCGCGAACTGCAGCGCGATGGCGAACGCGTACGTGCATTCGGCCATGATGGCCCGCTCGACAGCGTGTTCGACGCGGTGTTCTTTGCCACCGGCCGCCGTGGCAACAGCCGCGATCTGGGCCTGGAAGCGCTCGGCATCGGTATCGGCGAACACCAGCAGGTGCAGGTGGACGAATGGCAGACCACGTGTGTGCCGAGCGTGCACGCGGTGGGCGACATCGCTGGCAAGGTCGGCCTGACCCCGGTGGCGGTAGCCGCTTCGCGGCGGCTGATGGACCGCCTGTTCGGTGGCCGCCCGCAGTCGAAGATGGATTACGAGAACGTGGCCAGCGTGGTGTTCTCGCATCCACCGCTGGGCGCGGTGGGCATGAGCGAAGAAGAGGCGCGCGCGCGGTTCGATCAGGTGAGCGTCTACCACAGCCGTTTCCGTCCGATGCTGCAGGCGCTGGCCAACGGCACCCAGCGCAGCCTGTTCAAGATGGTCTGTGCCGGTCCGGAAGAACGGGTGGTGGGCATCCACCTGCTGGGCGAAGCGGCCGACGAGATCCTGCAGGGCTTTGCGGTGGCGGTGAAGATGGGCGCGACCAAGGTCCAGTTCGACGACACCGTGGCGATCCACCCGACCTCGGCCGAGGAAGTCGTCCTGATGCGCTGAGCTGGACGGTTTTAGAGCCGAGCCTATGCTCGGCTGCGTTCCGTGCAGACAGGGGCAGCCGAGCACAGGCTGGGCTCTCCAGGTCACCAGGCGCACCCATGCGACAATGGACGCCCTTGCGCCTTCCCTGGCCGCCCCGTGCGGCCCGCCGTCGTCCTGATGTCCAGCCCCGCTTCCCGTATCGCCACCGCTTCCCCACGCATCGCGCTGGGAGGCATCGGCCTGGCCGCGATCGGCGCCATCGCCGCCTCCGGCAAGGCCATCATCGTCAAGCTCGGCCTGCGTCACGGCGTGGATGCCACCACGCTGCTCGCCCTGCGCATGCTGATGGCGCTACCGCTGTTCGTGCTGATGGCACTGTGGGCCGCGCGCCGGGCCGAGCCGCTGTCCTGGGCCGACCGTGCCCGCGTGTTGTGGCTGGGCTTCACCGGCTACTACCTGTCCAGTCTGCTCGACTTCCAGGGCCTGCAGTACATCAGCGTGACCCTTGAGCGCCTGATTCTCTACTTGAACCCGACCCTGGTGCTGCTGATCAACGTGCTGCTGGCGCGCCAGCGGCCCGGTCGGTGGCAGATCGGCGCGCTGGTGCTGAGCTATCTGGGCGTGCTGCTCGCCTTCGGCCACGATCTGCAGCGCGAGGGCGGGCAGATCATCGTCGGCAGCCTGCTGGTACTGGGCAGTGCGCTCAGCTACGCGCTGTACCTGTTCGGCAGTGGGCAGGTGGTCGCACGCATCGGCGCGGTGCGGTTGACCGCCTATGCCAGCTGCGTGGCCAGCGTGCTGGTGCTGCTGCATTTCGCGGTGAGCCATCCGCTGCCGTTGCTGTGGCAGGCACCGGCGCCAGTGCAACGGCTGTCGCTGGTCAATGCCACCGTGTGCACGGTGCTGCCGGTGCTGGCGATCATGCTGGCGGTGCAGCGCGTGGGTTCGTCGCTGGCCGCGCAGGTCGGTATGCTGGGCCCTGTTTCCACCATCGTGATGAGCCTATGGCTGCTCGACGAACCGATGGGGCCGGCGCAGATCGCCGGCACCGTGCTGGTACTGATCGGCGTACTGTTGGTGACCCGCCTGCGGCGCTGACACCCGAGCAGGCGCGTGCGCGCATCCTGGCGGTGATCCGCGCGATCCCCGTAGGGCAGGTGATGGGTTATGGGCAGGTAGCGATGCGCGCGGGCCTGCCCGGGCGTGCGCGGCTGACCGCGCGCATCCTGGGCCAGAACGACGACCCGGACCTGCCCTGGCACCGCGTGCTGCGCTCGGATGGGCGAATTGCCATGGAAGAAGGGTCGGCCGGATGGCGCGAGCAGTCACAGCGGTTGCGCGCGGAGGGCGTGGTGGTGGAGAACGGCCGGGTGCGGATGCCGGCGGCTGATCCGGCAGCGGCACTGGATGCCGCTGTGTGGGGCCCGGGATGAGCACCGCTGGCGACTGAACAGGCCGGACCTGAGGGCCGCTAACAAGACACGGTGCTGCGGCTATGATGGAGGCCGTTCCATGCCGGTACTCCCATGTTCCCGCGACTGCCAACCGTCACCAAGGCCCTGCTGATCGCCAATGCGATCCTGTTCCTGCTGCAGCAACCGTTCCTGCTCGGCATGCAGACCTTCGAGCCGTTCATGCTGCAACCGCTGCAGCAGGGCTTCGATGCGTTCTCGCCGGGTGGCAACTTCCAGCCGTGGCAGCTGCTGACCTATGGCTTCCTGCATGGCAGCTTCGGCCACCTGTTCTTCAACATGCTGGCGGTCTTCATGTTCGGCGCGCCGCTGGAGCAGACCTGGGGCGAGAAGCGCTTCCTGCTGTATTACCTGGTGTGCGTGGCTGGTGCAGGCGTCTGCCAGCTGCTGGTGGGCACGCTGCTGGAAAACCCGGCGACGGTGCTGGGCGCCTCCGGTGGCGTGTTTGGCCTGCTGCTGGCCTACGGCATGCTGTTTCCCAACCAGCGGGTGATGCTGCTGTTCCCGCCGATCCCGATGAAGGCGCGGACCTTCGTGATCCTGTTCGGCGTGGGCGAACTGGTGCTGGGCATGACCGGCTGGCAGCCGGGCGTGGCCCATTTCGCGCACCTGGGCGGCATGCTGTTCGGCTGGTTGCTGATCCGTTACTGGCGCGGGCAGCCGCCGTTCAACAAGCGCCGCCCGCCCGGCCCACCGAAGCGCCCGAACCATCTGCGCAGCGTGAAGTGAGGCGCGATGCGCCTCGCTTCACGCGGGTAGGTGCCAACCTTGGTTGGCACGCTTTGAATGGGATCATTTGACGCGGTAGGTGCCGACCGTTGGTCGGCACACCTTTTCCCACGCGGGCAGGTGCCAACCTTGGTTGGCACGCTTTGAATGGGATCATTTGACGCTGTGGGTGCCGACCGTTGGTCGGCACACCGCTACAGGTCCCGCAGCACCACCTGCGCCGCATTGTGCCCCGGTGCACCGGTAACACCACCGCCGGGATGGGTACCCGACCCGCACAGATACAGGCCGGGAAGGGCGCCGCGATAGCCGGCCTGGCCGACCATCGGCCGCGCCGAGAACAACTGGTTGGCGCTCAGTGCGCCGTGGAAGATGTCGCCGCCGACCAGGCCGAAGGTGCGTTCCAGATCGAGCGGGGACAGCACCTGACGACCGAGCACGCTGTCAGCGAAGCCGGGCGCATAGCGTTCAACGGTGGCGATCATCAGGTCGGCTACCGTCCCGCGGTGGTCACCCCAGTGACGCCCATCAGGAAGTACCGGCGCCACGTGCTGGCAGAACAGGCTGGCCACATGCTGCCCGGGCGGTGCCAGTGAATCGTCCAGCGTACTGGGTATCAGCATTTCCACGATCGGTTCGCGCGACCAACCGTCGCGGCGCGCATCCAGCCAGGCGCGATCCATGTAGTCCAGGCTGGGTGCCATGATGATGCCGGCACTGAGGTGATCGCCCGGACCGGGCAGGGCGCGGAACTCCGGCAGCCGCGACAGCGCCAGGTTCATCCGGAAGGTGCCGGAACCGCAGCGCCAGTTCGTCATGCGTTCGCGTGTGGCAGCCGGTACCTGCGCCGGCTCCAGCAGCTGTTCGTACAGCAGCTTCGGATTGACGTTGGCGACCACCGCGCGTGCACGCAGGGTTTCGCCGTTGGCCAGTTCCACCCCCACGGCGCGGCCCTGTTCGGTCAGTACCCGTCGCACGCCGGCATCCACGCGCAGCTCGGCCCCGGCCTCGCGCGCCGCGCTGGCGATGGCCTGGCTGATCGCGCCCATGCCACCCATCGCATGGCCCCATGCACCCTTCACGCCATTGCACTGGCCGAACACGTGATGCAGCAACACGTAGGCGCTGCCCGGTGTGTATGGACTGGCATAGTTGCCGACGATGCCATCGAAGCCGAACAGCGCCTTGATCGGCTCGCTCTCGAACCAGCGGTCCAGGTATTCCGCCGCCGACAGCGTGAACAGGTCCAGCAGCTCCTGCCGCAGCGGTGCATCCAGCGCCGCCAGTTCGCGGCCGAGCTTCCCCATCTGCCAAAGTGCGGGCAGGCCGCGCCAGCCGCCGGCGACGCCGATGTCCGGTGGCGCGCGGAGAGCCCACGCGCGCAGTACATCGGCGAAGATCTCCAGGCGTGCTTCGTACGCTGGCAGGCGCTGTGCATCCCGCTCGGAGAATCCAGCGACTTCGGCCTGGGTGCGGCCAGGTGCCGACAACAGGTAGCGGTCGTCGGGCAATGGCAGGAAGTTGTTGGCCGGGCGCGTGACAATGCGCAGCCCATGCGCATGCAGTTGCAGGTCTTCGATCACCTTCGGTTGCAACAGCGACACCGTGTACGACGCCACCGAGTTGCGGAAGCCGGGATGGAACTCCTCGGTGACCGCCGCTCCGCCGAGCACGCCGCGCCGTTCAAGGACCAGCACCTTCTTTCCGGCCTTCGCCAGATAGGCCGCACAGACCAGGCCGTTGTGGCCACCACCGATGATGATTGCATCCCAGGACATCAGCACCTCAAAAAAAGGGGACGGAGGGGATTAAGTCGCAATTCGCACTGGGTCGGCAGCGATGGGCAGAAACGACTTAATCCCCTCCGTCCCCTTTTTTTATTGCGGCCTGGATGGTGGCGATGTCGATCTTCTTCATCGGCATCATCGCGTTGAATGCGCGCTTGGCCAGTGCCTTGTCCTTGCTGGTCACTGCTTCGATGAGCATGCGCGGGCTGATCTGCCAGGAGATGCCCCAGCGATCCTTGCACCAGCCGCATTGGCTCTCCTGGCCACCGTTGCCGACGATCGCATTCCACAGACGGTCGGTCTCGGCCTGGTCCTCGGTCTGGATCTGGAAGGAGAACGCTTCGCTGTGCTTGAACGCGCTGCCGCCGTTGAGGCCGACGCAGGGAACGCCGCAGACGGTGAATTCGACGGTCAGCACGTTGCCTTCCTTGCCATCCGGGTAGTCGCCCGGCGCGTGATGCACGGCGGTGACCGCGCTGTCGGGCAGGAGGCTGGCATAGAAGGTGGCGGCCTCGAGCGCGCCGTTGTCGTACCAGACACAGATGGTGTTCTTGTGTGCCATGTCGGGGCTCCGCGATGGACGAGGCCGCAGCGATAGCACGCCGGGTGTTAAGCCGGGATGGGTATCACGGTGACCGGAGACTGGGGGCGGAAACGGGAGGAGCGGGCTGCAAGCGGCTGATTAATAAACAAAACTTGAACAAAGTTCATGTTTGTATCAAAACTTTTCCTTCAATTTCAATTGGTTATTTTTGTTCAGCTGCCATTGCAAATTAAGAATTGATGAAATTAATATTTGGTTCAGCTACATGGGGCTGTCGCTTCCGTGCAGCAACTCTGCAACTGCAGCCTGATCTTCACCGAATCAAGGAAACTCCATGACCAGCAGCAAGCACGTCGCAAGGTTGAAGCGTACCGCCTTGGCGGTCGTCCTGACTTCTTTCATCGGCGCCGCAGCCGCGCAGAGCACGACCGGTTCGTTGTACGGCAGTGCGCCTGCCGGCACGACCATCGTCGTGCAGAGCGATACGGGCCTGAAACGCTCGGCGACCGTCGACAGCAATGGCCGCTACAACCTCGGCTCGTTGCCGGTGGGCAAGTACACCATCATCCAGCAGCGTGACGGCCAGACCGTCGATCAGCGCGAGAATGTTCTGCTGAAGGTCGGCGTTGGCACCGAGGTGTCGTTTGCCGGTGGCAGCAGTGCCGCCACCACGCTGGAGGCCGTGAACGTCGTCGCGGCGAATGTGCCGAAGATCGATGTCACCAATACGGTGTCCAAGTCGGTCATTACGTCCGAGCAACTGGATGTGTTGCCACTGGGGCGTAGCGCCGAAGCCATCGCATTGCTGGCGCCAGGTGTTGTCGCAGGCAGTGGCGCGTTCAGCAATGGCTCGCGTTCGGTGCTGTCTTTCGGTGGTTCCAGTGTTACTGAGAATGCCTACTATCTGAATGGCTTCCTGGCCAACAATCCGCTCAGCAACCTGGGTGGTATCAGCCTGCCCTATGGGTCGATCGACCAGCAGGAAACGTTCATGGGCGGCTACGGAGCGGGATACGGGCGCTCCACCGGTGGTGTGATCAACCAGCTCGGCAAGCGCGGCACCAATGAATGGCATTTCGGCGTGCAGGCCACCTGGGCCCCGGACTCGCTGTCGGCTTCTGCGGCCACTGTCATCTATCCCAATCGCCAGCTGCCAGATGGATACAGCTACACCGATGACTCGTTGCCTGGTTCGCTCTATCGCTACCGCAAGGACGATGTCGCCACGCGTACCACCTACAGTGGCTATGCCAGTGGCCCGCTGATCGAGGATCGTCTGTTCATTCACTTGGCTGCGGAAAAGGACCGCACCGAAGGTGTGTCCACGAACAGCTCTGCAGCAACGCAGCAGGTGCGCAACCACTACACCATTGATGCGCCGAAGTTCTATGGAAAGATCGACTGGAACATCAACGATAGCAACACGCTGGAATACACCCGCGTGCAGAACACCGATCGCAACGGTGGCTACTACCGATCGTTCGACTACGAGGACCTGGCCGAAGGTGATCGCACCGGCACGTTCCCGAACACCACGAAGCTCAAGGACGACTTTGACATCTTCAAGTACACCGGCTACCTGAACGATGACCTGACCCTGAGTGCGGTTTGGGGTCGCAGCAAGGAGAGCAATCTGGAGTCGAATCCGCTGGATACGGCCAACCCCTATCTCAGCAGCCCGGGCAATCAGGATCCGTCCATTACCGGTGGCCGCCCCATCCGCAACGACCAGTCGGCGCTCTATACCAAGTCGTCAGATGCGGGCAGCAAGACCCGAGGCCTGCGTGTAGACCTGCAGTACCGCATCGGCAACCACGAGCTGACCGGTGGCATCGATAACATGTACTTCCAGGGGCATAACGAAGGTCAGGCGATGACCGGGCCGGGGTATGCCTGGATCTATGGTCGTGTTGATCCGGCCTCGTCGCCGAATCCGGGCTTTGATATCACCCCGCCGGGCGGCAATGGCTACTTCGTGCAGAAGTACATCTTCTCCACGACCACCAGCATGTCGGTCAAGCAGAAGGCCTACTATCTGGAGGACCGCTGGCAGGTCACGCCGAACTGGTTGGTGACCCTCGGCATCCGCAATGACAAGTTCACCAACTACAACAGTGCGGCCAAGCCTTACGTCGACAGCGGTGACCAGTGGGCGCCGCGTCTGGGCGCGAGCTGGGATGTGTTTGGCGATTCGTCGCTGAAGGTGTTCGCCAACCTGGGCCGCTACTACCTGGCGTTGCCCAACAGCGTTGCCATTCGTGGTGCTTCCGCCTCGACGTTCACCCGCGAGTACTTCACCTATAGCGGAATTGATGCCAACGGCAACCCGACCGGGTTGACCGCTCTGGGCCCGGGCCCGGTGTCAGCCAACAATGAATATGGCCAGACCCCTGATCCGTTGTCGATTGCGCCGACCGACCTGAAGTCGCAGTACCAGGACGAGCTGATCCTTGGCTTCGAGAAGACGCTGGGCGAGCGCTGGAGCTCCGGTGCCAAGTTCACCTATCGTCGCCTGCAGACGGCCATCGACGATACCTGTGACTCCGATCGCATCCACGACAAGCTTGCCGCGATGGGCGTCGACGACAGCAATCTCGATGTCCCGGGCTGTGTGATCTTCAATCCGGGCAAGACCAACACCTTCATGATCCGACACGCGGATGGCTCGGGTTACACGCCGGTGCAGATGAGCTCCGCCGACTGGGGTTACGGCAACAAGAAGGCCAAGCGTGACTACATCGCCGTCGATCTGTTCATCGAGCACCCGCTGAGCGACAAGTGGTACGGACGTCTGGATTACACCTGGTCGCGCAGCTTCGGCAATACCGAAGGCCAGGTGAAGTCGGATATCGGCCAGGATGACGTCTCCAAGACCCAGGACTGGGATGCCGCGGCACTGATGGAATACGCCGGTGGCTATCTGGCGAACGACCGCCGTCACCAGCTGAAGGGCTATGGCGCCTATATGTTCAACGACGAGTGGTCGGCGTCGGCCACCCTGCGGATCATGTCGGGGGCGCCGAAGAGCTGCCTGGGCTACTACGGCACCGATGAGAGTGATCCGCTGGGCTACGACGCGGCCTATCACTATTGCGGTGGCAAGCCGTCGCGTCCGGGTGACGCCGGCCGGCAGCCCTGGACGACCCGCCTGGATCTGGGCGTGATGTATCGCCCTTCGTTTGCCGATCACAAGCTGGCTTTCAGCCTGGATGTTTTCAATGTGCTGAACCAGCGTCGCGCGGTGCAGTCTGACGCGGTCTATGAAGATGGCCCCTACACGGTGTCCAACACCTACGGCATGGGTACCTACTTCAGCGCGCCTCGTTCGGTTCGTGTCAGTGCGTCCTACGACTTCTGATCGCAGCACCTGATCGATCTCTCCAGAAAACGACCTGGACCCCGGCCATGCCGGGGTCCCTTTTTTGGGTCGCCAAGCGAAAAAAGGGCGCCCGAAGGCGCCCTCTGCATTACCAGTTGCAGCAGTTAGCTCAGCGCCAGACCTTGATCTGCTCGGCTTCGCTGCGCTGCATCGGCTGGCCGGCCTTGCAGCTGAAGGTGGCACCGAACGCCGGCAGGTTGGCCAGCGTGCCGTTGCTGCGCCACAGGCCCGGTGCACGGATGTCGGCGGTCAGGCGACGCACGGCCTCGTTCGGCGACAGCTGCTGCGCCCACAACGCCGACCACGCGCGGAAGAAGCCCTGTTGCTGTGCCGGCTTGGCCTTCGGCTCCTGCGCGGTGTACGCGGCCCACGCCAGTTCCAGGCCGGCGATGTCGGCCAGGTTCTCTTCCTGGGTGAGCGTGCCGTTGACCTTGGCACCCTTCACGCCCGGGAAGTCGTACGCGCTGTACTGCGCGGCGACGCGGTTGCCGAGCAGGGTCCAGGCGGTCTTGTCGGCCGGGGTCCACCAGCTGCGCAGTTCGCCCTTGGCGTCGACCAGCGCGCCCTTGGCATCGATCGCGCGGGTCAGCTCGTGGCCGACCAGGCCACCGAAGCTGCCGAACTTGTCGGCAGCGTCGGCCTTGGCGTTGAACACCGGCCCCTGCAGGATCGCAGCGGTGACGATCAGGCGGTTCTGCGCCAGATCGTAGGCCAGCGACGGCTGCTGCGGCAGCACGTCCCAGCGGCGGTCGGCGTTGCCCTTGCCGATGCGCTTCATTTCCTCGCGATGGCGCCAGGTCGACGCGATCAGCATGTTGCCGCCAAACGAACCACGGCCCATCGGCTGCACGCTGTAGTCGAGATCACGCAGCGGGGTGCCGATCTCGATCTTCAGCGCGGCCAGCTTGGCCTGCGCTTCGGTCTTGGCTTCGGCACTCATCCAGCTGCTGTTCTTGACGGCTTCGATCTGTACTTCGCGCACCTTGTCGACGATCCACGCCGCCTGGCGACGATCTTCGGCGGACAGGTAACGGGCGGCGTATTCGCGACCGAGCATCGGGCCGGCGGCCACGTTGATCGCCTCCAGCACGTCTTCCCAGCGCTGCGGCGGCAGGGTTTCGCCACGCAGCACGCGGCCGCGGAATTCGAATTCGGCGTCGCGGTAGGCCTTGGACAGGTAGGGCGCCATCGAGTCGCCCACGCGCCAGCGCAGGTAGGCCTTCCACTGGTCCGGCTTGAGCTTGGTGACCATGCCATCGAGCTGCTTGAACAGGCCCGGGTCGGCCAGCGAGACCAGATCGTCGTCCACGCCCTGGGCCTTCAGGAAGGCATCCAGCTGCAGGTTGCGGTAGCGGCTGTTGAGCTCCTTGGTGGAGATCGGCGCGTAGTTGTTGAACGGGTTGTTGATGCCGGCCAGAGACTGCGCATTGCGCGCCAGTTCGGTTTCCAGCGCGATCACCGCCTGCGACTCGGCATCCAGCTTGGCGGCCGGGGTGCCGGTCAGCGCCAGGATCTGCTTGACGTAGGCGCGGTAGCGGCCCATCAGCGCCACGGTGTCGGCGTCGGTGCGGGTGTAGAACGCCGGGTCCGGCAGGCCCATGCCGCCCTGCATGAAGTAACCGATGTGGCGGTCCAGCGCCTTCAGGTCCACGTCCGGGCCGAAGTTGAAGGCCACCGGGATGCCGACCTGGTGCAGCGCGGCGATCGAGGCCGGCACATCCTTGGCCTTCTTGATGGCGTTGATGCGGGTCAGCAGCGGGGCGATCGGATTGGATCCGTCGGCTTCCACGGCGGCTTCGTCCAGGCCGCTGGCCCAGAAGTCGCCCAGCAGTTTCTGCACGTTGCCCTGCGGCGCCTTCATCGCTGCGTCGAGCAGTTCACGCTGCTGCTGACGGCTGCGGTCGACCAGCTGGCCCAGCGCGGTGGTGGCACCGGTCTGTGGCACCGGGTTGGCCTTCAGCCAGCCTGCGTTGGTGGCGTCATAGAAGTCGCTGCACTGGGCGCTGACGGCCGGGGCGCGCGCGGCCTTCTTCTTGGCGGCGGCGAACGCATCATGGGTCGGGACCAGGGTCGCCAGGCTGATGCCCAGGGCGATGGCAAGCGGACGGAAATTGGGCATGTGGAACGAATCCGTGATGGATTGAGGGCGCGCGCACTATAGCAAGCCGCGCATCGACGCGGCATGCACGCATCACGCTGCTTTCGCCGACCAGGGTCGGCCGCTAGCTGTGTAAACCCACCACGTTGTTCAGCAGGACTCTGGAAATAGGTGGCTGGCCACCGATCCCCATGTGAGGGCGGTGCCAGTTGTAGTGGTGCAGCCATTGGGTCAGCACGGAATTGCGCTGGTCCGAGGAGGCGTATTCG
>NZ_JCAFRI010000013.1:0-124195 GCF_059367915.1 Stenotrophomonas sp. YJH_SMC_19 | reverse complement strand
GAAATGGTGATGCCGGGTGACAACGTCAAGATGGTCGTCACCCTGATCAACCCGGTGGCAATGGACGAAGGCCTGCGCTTCGCCATCCGCGAAGGCGGCCGTACCGTCGGCGCCGGCGTGGTCTCGAAGATCATCGAGTAATCTGGTAGTATCTGCGCCCCGATGTTGCCTGGGTAGGGCATCGGGGCGTATCAAATGGGAAAGCAGGCACAGGATGTGCCTTGTGTTCCCCGGACCAGGAAGGGTCAATGCCATTCAGGCGGCGTCAACAGGCGACTGTTGACAGCTGCCTTGCGTGCCATTATGCTTCTACGTCTGGGCAGGCCGGGAAACTGGTCTGCCTACGTTTTTGAGGTCTATGGATTGACCTTGGCGGCCTGCAGGAGTGCGGGCCGTCCGTATTCAGGAATTTCATGGGGCAAAGCAACCCAGAGGCTTTGTCTGTCGCTCTTTTAACGAAGGAACCTACCGCCATGGCGGACCAAAAGATCCGGATCCGGCTGAAAGCGTTCGATCATCGTCTGATCGACCGTTCGGCCAGCGAGATCGTTGAAACGGCAAAGCGGACCGGCGCGCAAGTGCGTGGCCCGATCCCGCTGCCGACCAAGATCGAGCGTTACACCGTTCTCGTTTCCCCGCACGTCGACAAGGACGCGCGTGACCAGTACGAGACCCGCACGCACAAGCGCGTGCTCGATATCGTTGACCCGAATGACAAGACCGTGGACGCGCTGATGAAGCTCGAACTGGCTGCCGGCGTCGACGTTCAGATCAAGCTGACCTGAGGACTACGACCATGACGAAGAAGTATTCGTTGGGCTTCGTGGGCCGCAAGGCTGGCATGAGCCGCGTGTTCACTGAAGATGGCCGCTCCATCCCGGTGACCCTGATCGAAGCAACCCCGAACCGCATCGCGCAGATCAAGACCGTCGAAACCGACGGCTACAGCGCCGTGCAGGTGACCGTCGGCGCGCGTCGCGCTGCCCTGGTCAACAAGCCGGAAGCCGGCCACTTCGCCAAGGCGAAGGTGGAAGCGGGTCGTGGCCTGTGGGAATTCCGCGTTGAAGACGCGCAGCTCGGCGATTTCGCCGTTGGCGGCGAAGTCAAGGCGGACATCTTCGAAGTCGGCCAGATCGTCGACGTCCAGGGTGTCACCAAGGGTAAGGGCTTCCAGGGCACCATCAAGCGCCACAACTTCCGTATGGGCGATGCAACCCACGGTAACTCGCTGTCGCATCGCGCGCCGGGTTCGCTGGGTCAGCGCCAGACCCCGGGTCGCGTTTTCCCGGGCAAGAAGATGTCGGGCCACATGGGCGCGGTGCAGCAGAGCACCCAGAACCTGGAAGTGGTCAAGGTCGACGTCGAGCGCGGTCTGATCGCCGTTCGCGGCGCCGTTCCGGGCGCGGCGGGTGGCGACGTGATCGTCCGTCCGGCGAGCAAGGCATAAGGAGAGATGACGATGGAACTCGTTATCACGGGTAGCAACAACAAGGTCTCGGTCTCCGACGCCGTGTTCGGTCGCGATTTCAGCGAAGATCTGGTCCACCAGGTCGTCGTTGCCTACCGCAACGCCGGTCGCGCCGGCACCAAGGCACAGAAGACTCGCTCCGAAGTGGCTGGTACCACCAAGAAGTCGAAGAAGCAGAAGGGCGGCGGCGCGCGTCATGGCGCACTGACGGCTCCGATCTTCGTCGGCGGCGGTGTCACCTTCGCGGCCAAGCCGCGCAGCTTCGAGCAGAAGGTCAATCGTAAGCAGTACCGTGCCGCCATGTGCGCGATCCTGTCCGAGCTGAACCGTCAGGGCCGTCTGACCATCGTGGAGTCCTTCGATGTCGAAGTGACCAACACGAAGGGTCTGATCGCCAAGCTGGCCGGCCTGGAAGTGGGCAAGCGCCCGCTGATCGTCACCGAAGAAGCGTCCGAGCACCTGTACCTGTCCGCCCGCAATCTGCCGTACGTGCAGGTGCGTGACGTCCAGGGTCTGGATCCGGTCTCGCTGGTGGGTGCCGACACGGTCGTCATCACCGCTGACGCGGTCAAGAAGGTCGAGGAGTGGCTGGCATGAACAGCAACGAAAAAATCTTCAGCGTGCTGCGTGCCCCGCGTGTCTCCGAAAAGACCGCGCGCCTGCAGGAACTCTCCAACCAGTATGTCTTCGAAGTTTCGAACGAAGCCACCAAGGCCGATGTAAAGGCCGCGGTTGAGCAGCTGTTCGACGTCAAGGTCGAAGCCGTCAACGTGGTCAACGTCAAGGGCAAGAACAAGTCCTTCCGTAACCGTGCTGGCCGCCGCGGCGATTGGCGCAAGGCGTACGTTCGCCTGGCCGATGGCCAGTCGATCGATGTAACGGCCAAGGCCTGAGGTACATCCCATGCCATTGATGAAATTCAAGCCCACTTCCCCCGGCCGCCGTTCGGCCGTGCGCGTGGTCACTCCCGACCTGCACAAGGGTGCTCCGCACGCTGCGCTGGTCGAGTCGCAGAGCCGCTCGGGTGGTCGTAACCACCATGGCCGCATCACCGTGCGTCACGTCGGTGGTGGTGCCAAGCAGCACTACCGCATCATCGACTTCAAGCGCAACAAGCTGGGCATCCCGGCGCGCGTGGAACGCATCGAATACGATCCGAACCGCACCGCGCACATCGCTCTGCTGTGCTACGTCGACGGTGAGCGTCGCTACATCATCGCCCCGAAGGGCCTGAAGGCCGGTGATCAGGTGATCGCTGGTTCGGATGCCCCGATCAAGGCCGGCAACACCCTGCCGCTGCGCAACATCCCGGTCGGCACCACCATCCACTGCATCGAACTGAAGCCGGGCAAGGGCGCTCAGATCGCTCGCGCCGCCGGTGCGGCCGTGCAGCTGGTGGCTCGCGAAGGCATCTACGCCACCCTGCGCCTGCGCTCGGGTGAAATGCGTAAGGTTCCGGTCGAGTGCTGCGCCACCATCGGCGAAGTCGGCAACGACGAGCACAGCCTGGAGAAGCTGGGCAAGGCCGGTGCCAAGCGTTGGCGCGGCGTCCGCCCGACCGTTCGTGGTGCTGCCATGAACCCGGTTGACCACCCGCACGGTGGTGGTGAGGCGAAGGCCGGCCAGGGTAACCCGCATCCGGTCACCCCGTGGGGTGTCCCGACCAAGGGTTACAAGACGCGCCATAACAAGCGCACTCAGCAGTTCATCGTCCGCGATCGTAGGGGCTAATCGACCATGGCACGTTCACTCAAGAAGGGCCCGTTCGTCGATCACCACCTCGTCAAGAAGGTGGAGGCCGCTGCGGGCAGCAAGAAGCCGATCAAGACCTGGTCGCGCCGTTCGATGATCCTGCCTGACATGGTAGGCGTCACCATTGCCGTGCATAACGGCAAGAACCACATCCCGGTTCTCGTCAACGAGAACATGGTCGGCCACAAGCTCGGCGAATTTGCCATCACCCGGACCTTCAAGGGTCACGGTGGTGACAAGAAGTCGGGCAAGTAAGGAGAGATGACAATGGAAGCGAAAGCCATCCTGCGCACTGCGCGCATCTCCCCGCAGAAGGCTCGTCTGGTCGCTGACCAGGTGCGCGGTCTGCCGGCCGAGCGTGCGGTCAACCTGCTGAAGTTCTCGGACAAGAAGGCTGCCCACCTGATCAAGAAGGTGGTGGAGTCGGCTATTGCCAACGCCGAGAACAACCAGGGCGCCGACGTCGACGAGCTGAAGGTTCAGACCATCATGGTTGATGAAGGTCCGACCCTGAAGCGTTTCATGGCGCGGGCGAAAGGCCGCGGTACCCGCATCCTCAAGCGCACCAGCCACATCACTGTGGTTGTGGGCGCCGCCAAGTAAGCGGATAAGGAAAAGACCATGGGTCATAAAGTTCATCCGATTGGTATCCGCCTCGGCATTTCCAAGGACTGGAACTCCAAGTGGTACGCCAACAAGGCCGAGTTCGCTGGTTACCTGGCAGCCGACCTGAAAGTGCGCGAAATGCTGCGCAAGAAGCTGGCTCAGGCCGGCATCAGCAAGATCCTGATCGAGCGTCCGGCCAAGACCGCTCGCGTGACGATCCACACCGCCCGTCCGGGCGTGGTGATCGGCAAGCGCGGTGAGGACATCGAGAAGCTGCGCAAGGAAGTGAGCGAGATGATGGGCGTCCCGGCGCACATCAACGTCACCGAAGTGCGCAAGCCGGAACTGGACGCGCAGCTCGTTGCCGAGTCGATCGCCCAGCAGCTGGAGCGTCGCATCATGTTCCGCCGCGCAATGAAGCGCTCGGTCGGCAACGCGATGCGCCTGGGTGCCCTGGGCATCAAGGTCAACGTGGGTGGCCGCCTCAACGGTGCAGAAATCGCCCGTTCGGAGTGGTACCGCGAAGGCCGCGTGCCGCTGCACACCCTGCGTGCCGACATCGACTATGGCTTCGCTGAAGCCAAGACGACCTACGGCATCATCGGCATCAAGGTCTGGATCTACAAGGGCGAGGTCTTCGATTTCTCCCAGGTTGGCCAGGAAAAGCAGGACGACACCCCGTCGCGCAACGATCGTCACGATCGCGGCGACCGTGGTGACCGTCAGCGCCCGGCCCGTGAAGCGAGGTAACGACAATGTTGCAACCCAAGCGAACCAAGTACCGCAAGGTACACAAGGGCCGTAACGATGGCCTGAGCTGGAGCGCCAACGCTGTCAGCTTCGGCGAATACGGCCTGAAGGCAACTGCACACGGTCAGCTGACCGCGCGTCAGATCGAAGCGGCCCGCCGCTCGATCAGCCGCTACGTCAAGCGCGGCGGCAAGATGTGGATCCGCGTGTTCCCCGACAAGCCCATCACCAAGAAGCCCATCGAAGTCCGAATGGGTTCTGGTAAGGGTAACGTGGAATACTGGGTGGCCCAGATCCAGCCCGGCCGCATGATCTATGAAATCGAGGGTGTTTCCGAGGAAGTGGCTCGCGAGGCGTTCCGCCTGGCCGCCGCCAAGCTCTCGGTCACCACCACTTTCGTGACCCGTACGGTGCGCTGATGGATATCAAAACTCTCCGTGAAAAGTCGGCTGACGAACTCAAGGCCCACCTGATCGACCTGCGTAAGGAACAGTTCTCTGTCCGTATGCAGCAGGTCACCGGCCAGCTGCCGAAGACCCACGACATTCGCCGGGTCCGTCGCGAGATTGCTCGCGTCAAGACCCTGCTCGGCAGCACGAAGTAAGGATGGCCGCTATGAGCGACAATACTGAAAAGAAGACGCTGCGCACGGTCGAAGGCCGTGTCGTCAGCAACAAGATGGACAAGACGGTTACCGTCCTGGTTGAGCGTCAGGTCAAGCACGCGCTGTACGGCAAGTACATCAAGCGCTCGACGAAGCTGCACGCCCACGATGCCGACAACGCCTGCAAGGAAGGCGATGTCGTCCGCGTGACCGAGATTGCTCCGATGTCCAAGACCAAGAACTGGCGCGTGGTGGAAGTCATCACGCGCGCGGCTGAATAAGGAGCTGAATCATGATCCAGATGCAGAGCTACCTTGACGTCGCGGACAATTCGGGTGCCAAGCAGGTGATGTGCTTCAAGGTGCTGGGTGGTTCCAAGCGCCGTTACGCCGGCATCGGCGACATCATCAAGGTCACCGTGAAGGATGCGATTCCGCGCGGCAAGGTCAAGAAGGGTGAAGTGTATGACGCCGTCGTGGTGCGTACCCGCAAGGGTGTGCGTCGCGCCGACGGCTCGCTGATCCGCTTCGACGGCAACGCTGCCGTTCTGCTGAACAGCAAGCAGGAGCCGATCGGTACCCGTATCTTCGGGCCGGTGACCCGTGAACTTCGTTCGGAGAAGTTCATGAAGATCGTCTCGCTCGCTCCCGAAGTGCTGTGAGCGACAGGAGATAATCATGGCTAACCGTATCAAGAAGGGCGACCAGGTTGTCGTCAACGCTGGCAAGGACAAGGGCAAGCAGGGCGAAGTCGTCCGCGTCGACGGCGACCGTGTGGTCGTCGCCAACGTGAACATCGTCAAGCGCCACACCAAGCCGAACCCGCAGGCAGGTGTTGCCGGCGGCGTGGTCGAGCGCGAAGCTTCGATCCATATCTCCAACGTGAATGTTCTGAACCCGGCTTCGGGCAAGGGCGAACGCGTTGGCTTCAAGGTGCTGGAGGATGGACGCAAACTGCGTGTGTTCCGCTCCAGCGGTGAGGCGCTCGACGCCTGAGGAATGAGAAGATGAGTTCCCGTCTCGAAAAGTTCTACAAGGACGAAGTGGTGCCGGCGCTGATGAAGCAGTTCGGCTACACCAATCCGATGGAAGTGCCGAAGCTGGTCAAGGTCACCCTGAACATGGGTGTCGGCGAAGCGGCCACCAACAAGAAGATCCTGGAAAACGCCGTCGGCGACATGACCAAGATTTCCGGCCAGAAGCCGGTTGTCACCAAGTCGCGTGTGTCGGTTGCGTCGTTCAAGATCCGCGATGGTTGGCCGATCGGCTGCAAGACCACGCTGCGTCGCCACAAGATGTACGAGTTCCTGGATCGCCTGATCAACATCTCGCTGCCGCGCGTGCGCGACTTCCGTGGTGTTTCCGGTCGTTCCTTCGACGGCCGCGGCAACTTCAACATGGGTGTGAAGGAGCAGATCATCTTCCCGGAAATCGACTTCGACGCCGTCGACGCGATCCGCGGTATGGATATCGCCATCACCACCACTGCGAAGACCGACGCGGAAGCGAAGGCGCTGCTGGCAGCGTTCAAGTTCCCGTTCCGTAACTGATCTGTCGAGGAAACCGAAATGGCAAAGACCTCCATGGTCAACCGCGACATCAAGCGGGAAAAGCTGGCAAAGAAGTACGCTGAAAAGCGTGCAGCTCTGAAGAAGATCGTGTCCTCCGTGGACGCGACTTACGAAGAGAAGATCGAGGCCGCAACCAAGCTGGCCAAGCTGCCGCGCGATTCGTCGCCGAGCCGCCAGCGTAATCGTTGCGAGCTGTCGGGTCGTCCGCGTGGCGTCTACAGCAAGTTCGGCCTGGGCCGTAACAAGCTGCGTGAAGCCACCATGCGTGGCGACGTCCCGGGTCTGCGCAAGGCCAGCTGGTAACCCCAGCCGGCCCTGCGATCAGGAGCCCCTTCGGGGGTTCCTGAACCGGGCAGGGGAGGCATTCAGCTTTCCCGACGCAAAAAAACCGAGGAGCCCGGCGCAAGCCGGGCTCTTTTGGCGTATACTCCCGCGTCTTGCCCTGCGCAAACGGGGTCGTAGGAGTGGGCTTCCGGCCCGCTGCATCAAGGGACCTGGCCCGTTTCCAGGAGACAACAGATTTTCGCGAAAGCGGATATCGGTGCACTCAAAGGTACTCATATGAGCATGACTGATCCCATCGCCGACCTGCTGGTCCGCATCAAGAATGCGGCCGCGGTGGGCAAGCAGACGGTGAAAGCCCCGTCGTCCAAGATCAAGGTTGCGATCGCCCAGGTCCTGAAGGACGAGGGTTACATCGCCGACCTGCGCGTGACCCAGCTGGAAAACAACAAGTCCGAGCTGGAAATCGTGCTGAAGTATTTCGAAGGCAAGCCGGTCATCGCGACCCTGAAGCGCTTCTCGCGTTCGGGCCTGCGCCAGTACCGCGGCAAGAGCGAGCTGCCGAAGGTCATGAACGGCCTGGGTATCTCCATCATTTCCACCTCCAAGGGCATCATGACTGATGCGCAGGCGCGCCAGCTGGGCGTCGGCGGCGAAGTCCTGTGCTTCGTGGCCTAAGGCGAAAGGAGTAGAACTATGTCCCGCGTAGCCAAGAAGCCGATTACCCTGGGTAAGGTTGAACTGAACGTCCAGTCGGACAGCGTCACCGCCAAGGGCCCGAAGGGCACCCTGTCGCTGGCCAAGCCGGCCGGTATTGCCATCAACGTCGACAACGGCGTTGCCACCCTGAGCACCGAAAGCGCCGACCTGGTCGCACTGACCGGTACCGTGCGTGCGATCCTGTCCAACATGGTCAAGGGCGTGTCCGAAGGCTTCGAGCGCAAGCTGGAGCTGGTGGGCGTGGGTTACCGCGCTGCCATGCAGGGCAAGGACCTGAACCTGTCGCTGGGCTTCTCGCACCCGGTCGTGTTCGTGGCGCCGGAAGGCATCACGCTGTCGACCCCGACCCAGACCGAGATCCTGGTCCAGGGCGCTGACAAGCAGGTCGTCGGTGAAGTTGCCGCCAAGATCCGTGCGTTCCGCAAGCCGGAACCGTACAAGGGCAAGGGCGTGAAGTACTCCGACGAAGTCATCATCCGTAAGGAAGCCAAGAAGGCATAAGCGCGAATCCCTCGCAAGAGCCCGCACATCCCTGTGCGGACTTCTCAGGGAGAAGCTCTTCCTTCAGCTTTCAAGGAATAATCAAAATGAACAAGAACATCGCCCGCCTGCGTCGCGCCAAGTCGACCCGTGCCCACATCCGTGAGCTCGGCGTCGCCCGCCTGTCGGTGCTGCGCACCGGCCAGCACCTGTACGCCCAGGTCTTCACCGCCGACGGCTCCAAGGTGCTGGCTGCCGCCAACACCACCCAGGCCGACGTCATCGAAGGCCTGAAGAACGGCAAGAACGCCGATGCTGCTGCCAAGGTTGGCCGCATCGTTGCCGAGCGCGCCAAGGCCGCCGGCATCGAGAAGGTTGCCTTCGATCGTTCGGGCTACCGCTACCACGGCCGCATCAAGGCCCTGGCAGAAGCCGCCCGCGAAGCCGGCCTGCAGTTCTAAGGGACAAGGGCAGGGGGCCATTGGCCTCCTGCCCACCTGCTCGCCAGCCTGAGTGAGGCTGGACGGCGCCGCTCTTCTGCAGCGGCCCACCGGAACGCCGCGTCACGCCACAACCATAAGCGGCTTCGAGCCGTACATACCCAAACAACCAAGGAATCAACATGGCAGAAGAGCGTCAGCAGCGGGGTCGCGATCGCGACCGTAACCGCGAAGAGAAGATCGACGACGGCATGATCGAAAAGCTGGTCGCGGTCAACCGCGTCAGCAAGACCGTCAAGGGTGGCCGCCAGTTCACCTTCACCGCCCTGACCGTTGTCGGCGACGGCGAAGGCAAGGTCGGTTTCGGCTATGGCAAGGCCCGCGAAGTGCCGGTTGCCATCCAGAAGTCGATGGAACAGGCCCGCAAGAACCTGGTCAGCGTTGACCTGAACAACGGCACCCTGTGGCACACCATCAAGGATGGTCACGGCGCAGCCCGCGTGTTCATGCAGCCGGCTTCGGAAGGTACCGGCGTGATCGCCGGCGGTGCCATGCGCGCCGTGCTGGAAGCCGTTGGCGTGAAGAACGTGCTGGCCAAGGCCACCGGTTCGCGCAACCCGATCAACCTGGTGCGTGCCACCGTGAAGGGCCTGGCTGCTGCACAGTCGCCGGCTCGCATCGCGGCCAAGCGCGGCAAGAAGGTGGAGGAACTCAACCATGGCTAATGAGTCCAACAAGACTGTCAAGGTCCGCCTGGTGCGTGGCCTGCGTGGCACCCAGTCGCGTCACCGCCTGTCGGTGCGTGCGCTGGGCCTGAACAAGCTCAACGATGTGCGTGAACTGAAGGACAGCCCGCAGGTGCGCGGCCTGATCAACAAGGTTCAGTACCTCGTCCAGGTTGAGGAGTAATCGACCATGACTCTGCGTCTCAATGAACTGAGCCCGGCACCGGGCGCCCGCACCGAGCGTACCCGCGTCGGTCGCGGTATCGGCTCGGGCCTGGGCAAGACTGCCGGCCGCGGCCACAAGGGTTCGTTCGCCCGCAAGGGTGGCGGCAAGATCAAGGCTGGCTTCGAAGGCGGCCAGACCCCCATGCAGCGTCGTCTGCCGAAGATCGGCTTCCGTTCGCCGATCGCCAAGGACACCGCTGAAGTGCTGCTGTACGCGCTGGACAAGCTGCCGGCCGGTGAGATCGACTTCGCCGCCCTGCGTGCTGCCAAGCTGGTCCCGAGCACTGCCAAGAAGGCCAAGGTCGTCGTCAAGGGCGAAGTGACCAAGGCGTTCACCCTGAAGGGTATTGCTGCCACGGCGGGTGCCAAGGCCGCGATCGAAGCTGCCGGCGGCAGCGTAACGGAGTAAGAAAATCATGGCGCAAGCTGGCATCGGTAACCTCGCGGGCGGAATGGGCAAGTTCACTGAACTTCGCCAACGTTTGCTGTTCGTCGTCGGGGCTTTGATCGTCTATCGCATCGGCTGCTACGTGCCGGTGCCGGGCGTCAATCCCGATGCCATGCTTGCCATGATGCAACAGCAGGGCGGCGGCATCGTGGACATGTTCAACATGTTCTCGGGCGGCGCCCTGCACCGTTTCAGCATCTTCGCGCTGAACGTGATGCCGTACATCTCGGCATCGATCGTGATGCAGCTGGCCGTGCACATCTTCCCCGCCCTGAAGGCGATGCAGAAGGAAGGTGAGTCCGGCCGCCGCAAGATCACCCAGTATTCGCGCATCGGCGCCGTGCTGCTGGCAGTGGTGCAGGGCGGCTCGATCGCGCTGGCCCTGCAGGGCCAGGTCTCGCCGTCGGGCGCTCCGGTCGTGTACGCGCCGGGCATGGGCTTCGTGCTCACCGCCGTGGTCGCGCTGACCGCCGGCACCATGTTCCTGATGTGGGTCGGTGAGCAGGTCACCGAACGCGGCATCGGCAATGGCGTGTCGCTGATCATCTTCGCCGGTATCGTCGCAGGCCTGCCGGGTGCGATCATCCACACCTTCGACGCCTACCGCGACGGCAACATCCAGTTCATCCAGCTGCTGCTGATCGCCATCGTCGTGCTCGCCTTCACCTTCTTCGTGGTGTTCGTCGAGCGTGGCCAGCGCCGGATCACGGTCAACTACGCGCGCCGCCAGGGCGGTCGCAACGCGTACATGAACCAGACCTCGTTCCTGCCGCTGAAGCTCAACATGGCCGGCGTCATCCCGGCGATCTTCGCCTCGAGCCTGCTGGCGTTCCCGGCCACCCTGGCCATGTGGTCCGGCCAGGCTGCCAACCAGAGCAGCTTCGGCCAGGTCCTGCAGAAGGTCGCCAATGCCCTCGGCCCGGGCGAGCCGCTGCACATGATCGTGTTCGCTGCGCTGATCACCGGTTTCGCGTTCTTCTATACCGCGCTGGTGTTCAACTCGCAGGAAACCGCCGACAACCTGAAGAAGTCGGGCGCGCTGATTCCGGGCATCCGTCCGGGCAAGGCCACCGCCGATTACATCGACGGCGTGCTGACCCGCCTGACCGCAGCCGGCTCGGCCTACCTGGTGATCGTCTGCCTGCTGCCGGAACTGATGCGCACGCAGCTGAACGCCTCGTTCTACTTCGGTGGTACTTCGCTGCTGATCGTGGTGGTGGTGGTGATGGACTTCATCGCCCAGGTGCAGGCGCACCTGATGTCCCACCAGTACGAGAGCCTGCTGAAGAAGGCCAACCTGAAGGGCGGCAACCGCGGCGGTTTTGCCCGCGGCTGATTGGCCTGTTATACTTTCGTCTTCCTGACGTGATGGTCCCTCCGCTTCGCGGACTCCGGCCACACAAACGAAGGGCGGCCCCCGCAGCGGTTCCGGGTGGGGGTGTGATGAGGTGGTCCCGCGCTGGAGTAGCGCGGGCGGCCCCGGGGGGAACCCCAGGTCCAACCCCATCCGGCGCCGGAGCCTGGGCACACTCCC
The DNA here is from genome assembly GCF_059367915.1 of Stenotrophomonas sp. YJH_SMC_19. Classification (NCBI taxonomy): domain Bacteria; kingdom Pseudomonadati; phylum Pseudomonadota; class Gammaproteobacteria; order Lysobacterales; family Lysobacteraceae; genus Stenotrophomonas; species Stenotrophomonas sp. YJH_SMC_19. The sequence goes on along the minus strand of NZ_JCAFRI010000013.1, from coordinate 112,591 downwards.
CAGGCCGGGTTCATGAAACCAATGGTTTCACGGGCTTCCATGTAAACCGGAACCTTGTTAGTATCGCTAGTTCACTTTTTTGATCCATCCTGCCGGATTGGCGTGCCCGAGGCGCGCTGTCGGCCATCACTCAGCTGGAGAACCGCGTCATGGCGCGTATTGCAGGCGTCAACCTGCCAGCCCAGAAGCATGTCTGGGTCGGGTTGCAAAGCATTTACGGCATCGGCCGTACCCGTTCGAAGAAGGTCTGCGAAGTCGCAGGCGTTGCTTCGACCACCAAGATCCGCGATCTGTCGGAGCCGGAAATCGAGCGCCTGCGCGCCGAAGTCGGCAAGTACATCGTGGAAGGCGATCTGCGCCGTGAGATCGGCATCGCGATCAAGCGCCTGATGGACCTGGGCTGCTACCGCGGCCTGCGTCACCGTCGTGGCCTCCCGCTGCGTGGCCAGCGCACCCGTACCAACGCCCGCACCCGCAAGGGTCCGCGCAAGGCGATCAAGAAGTAAGGGACTGAGAAATGGCTAAGCCCGCTGCTAAGACCAAGAAGAAGATCAAGCGCGTCGTCACCGACGGCGTTGCCCACGTCCACGCTTCGTTCAACAACACCATCGTCACCATCACCGACCGCCAGGGCAACGCTCTGTCGTGGGCGACCTCCGGTGGCGCTGGCTTCCGCGGTTCGCGCAAGTCGACCCCGTTCGCTGCCCAGGTGGCTGCTGAAAAGGCCGGTCGTGCTGCGCTGGACTATGGCGTGAAGTCGCTGGAAGTCCGCATCAAGGGCCCGGGTCCGGGCCGTGAGTCGGCCGTGCGTTCGTTGAACAACGTCGGCTACAAGATCACCAACATCATCGACGTGACGCCTATCCCGCACAACGGGTGCCGTCCGCCGAAGAAGCGTCGCGTCTAAAGGGAGCGATAAGAAATGGCTCGTTATATCGGTCCTACCTGTAAGCTCGCCCGCCGCGAAGGCGCCGACCTGTCCCTGAAGAGCCCGGCGCGTGCGCTGGACTCGAAGTGCAAGCTGGAGCAGAAGCCCGGCCAGCACGGCGCCACTGCCCGCAAGGGCAAGCTGTCCGACTACGCCACCCAGCTGCGTGAAAAGCAGAAGGTCAAGCGTATCTACGGCCTGCTGGAGCGTCAGTTCCGCAACTACTACAAGAAGGCCTCGACCAAGAAGGGCAACACCGGCGAGAACCTGCTGCAGCTGCTGGAAACCCGCCTGGACAACGTCGTCTACCGCATGGGCTTCGCCGTGACCCGTCCGGCTGCCCGTCAGCTGGTGTCGCACCGCGGCGTCACCGTGAATGGCAAGTCGGTCAACCTGGCTTCGTACCAGGTCAAGGCTGGCGACGCCATCGCTCTGTCTGAAAAGGCTGCCAAGCAGCTGCGCGTCCAGGAAGCCCTGACCGTCGCCGCCCAGCATGACCTGAGCCCGTCGTGGGTTGAAGTGGATTCCGGCAAGTTCACCGGCATCTTCAAGGCTGTTCCGGATCGTTCGGATCTGCCTGCGGACATCAACGAAGCGCTGATCGTCGAGCTGTATTCGAAGTAATTCACATTGGAGAGCCCCCGGCGACGGCCGGGGGTTCACTAGGAGAACCCGCAACATGACGGTTACCGCCAACCAGGTTCTGCGTCCTCGCGGTCCGCAGATCGAACGCCTTACCGACACCCGTGCAAAGGTCGTTATCGAACCTTTGGAGCGGGGTTACGGGCATACGCTGGGTAATGCCCTGCGTCGCGTGCTGCTGTCGTCCATCCCGGGCTTCGCCATCACGGAAGTCGAAATCGACGGCGTGTTGCATGAGTACACCACGGTCGAAGGTCTGCAGGAGGACGTGCTCGAAGTCCTGCTGAACCTCAAGGACGTGGCCATCCGTATGCACTCCGGCGACAGCGCCACCCTGTCCCTGTCCAAGCAGGGCCCGGGCGTTGTCACCGCTGCCGACATCAAGGTCGACCACAATGTGGAGATCCTGAACGGCGACCATGTGATCTGCCACCTGACCAAGGACACGGCAATCAACATGCGTCTGAAGATCGAACGTGGTTTCGGCTACCAGCCGGCTGCCGCGCGTCGTCGTCCGGACGAAGAAACCCGTGCCATCGGCCGCCTGGTCCTGGATGCCTCGTTCTCGCCGGTCCGCCGCGTCGCCTATGCCGTGGAAGCGGCCCGCGTCGAACAGCGTACCGACCTGGACAAGCTGGTCATCGATATCGAGACCAACGGCACCATCGACGCCGAGGAAGCCGTGCGCACCGCCGCCGACATCCTCAGCGACCAGCTGTCGGTGTTCGGTGACTTCACCCATCGCGACCGCGGTGCGGCCAAGCCGGCCAACAACGGCGTGGATCCGGTGCTGCTGCGCCCGATCGACGATCTGGAGCTGACCGTGCGTTCGGCCAACTGCCTGAAGGCTGAAAGCATCTACTACATCGGCGATCTGATCCAGAAGACCGAAGTGGAGCTGCTGAAGACCCCGAACCTGGGCAAGAAGTCGCTCACCGAGATCAAGGAAGTGCTGGCTCAGCGCGGCCTGTCGCTCGGCATGAAGCTGGAGAACTGGCCGCCGGCCGGTGTCGCCAGCCACGGCATGCTGGGCTGATATCGGTAATGCCTGAAGGCTCCACCGTTCGCGGTGGGGCCTTCAACGCAACACACCATGCCATGACGAACCGCAGGTTCGCGCGGCAGGTCGTCCAGGACGGGCGGCCAGGACCATCCGCAGTCCGCGCAGCAACGCCAGGATGGCGACAACGATCCACACAGCCACATCATTAACCAAGGAATATCACCATGCGTCACCAGAAGTCTGGCCGTAAGTTCAGCCGCACCAGCGCCCACCGCGAAGCGATGTTCAAGAACATGGCCGCCTCGCTGTTCAAGCACGAGCTGATCAAGACCACCCTGCCGAAGGCCAAGGAACTGCGCCGCGTTGCCGAGCCGCTGATCACCCTGGCCAAGGTCGACTCCGTCGCCAACCGCCGTCTGGCCTTCGCCCGCCTGCGCGACAACGAAGCCGTGGGCAACCTGTTCACCATCCTGGGCCCGCGCTACGCGAACCGTCCGGGCGGCTACCTGCGCCTGCTGAAGTGCGGCTTCCGCGCCGGCGACAACGCGCCGATGGCCTACGTCGAGCTGGTCGACCGTCCGGTCGTGGCCGAGGAAGTGGCCGAGTAATCGGACCGCTCCAACGCGACACAGCGAAAGCCCGGCCTCCGCCGGGCTTTTGCGTTCTGGTAGCGCCGGGCCATGCCCGGCGTTTCCGTATCCGCTACGCTCGCCGGGCATGGCCCGGCGCTACCTGCGGCACAATGCGACCCACACCCTTCCGACAGGCGTGCCGTGTGGCGGTTCAGACGGTGCGCACTCTCGGTTACGCTTGGCGCCTGATCCATTCGAGCGTTGACGATGAATCCACTGCGCTGGCCCTTCCGCGCCCAGTTCTTCCTGGGCTTCCTGATCTGCGCGGGCCTGCTTGGCTACGCCATCTTCCTGCAGCTGAAGATGGGCCTGGAGCCGTGTCCGTTGTGCATCTTCCAGCGCCTGGCGTTCGCTGCGCTGGGCCTGCTGTTCCTGATCGGTGCACTGCATGGTCCGTCCAACCGCCCGGGACGCGCGACCTATGGCGTGCTGGCCTTCATTGCCGCGGCAGTAGGTGTCGGCATCGCCGCGCGCCACGTCTACGTGCAGATGCTGCCGCCGGAAATGGGTTCCACCTGTGGCCCGCCGCTGGCGTTCCTGAGCGAGACCATGGGGCCACTGGAGGTGTTCCGCACGGTGCTGACCGGTACCGGCAACTGCGGCAACATCGACTGGACGTTCCTGGGCCTGACCATGCCGATGTGGTCGGGCGTGTGGTTCGTGCTGCTGGCGCTGTGGGCGCTGGTGGTGTCGCTGCGCAAGGTCAGGCGCTGAACGTGGCCACGCATGGCGTGGCTCTACTGGGTAGTGCCGGCCGCTGGCCGGCATACCGTGGGATTGCCGGCCAGCGGCCGGCACTACCTCAGAAGTCCTGCTGCAGGCTCAGGTAGGCACCGCGGCGTGGTCCCCACTGCGGGGCGAACACACCCACGCCGCCACCGTCGCGCAGCTGGTAGCTGCGGTCCAGCGCGTTGATCACCGCCAGCTGGACATGCAGCGGATGCCCGCTGTCGGCGTTGAAGTCATGCCCGGCGCTGAGGTTCACCTGCAGGTACGACGGCAGCTCGCCGCCGTTGGGCACGCCCTCGATGTCGGAACGCAGGCCGCTGCCGAACACGTAGTTGGCACCGATCCGGTTGTGTCCGGCGAAGGCGTAGCTGAGACCACCCGATGATGTCAGCTTCTGGTCGTGGTCGAGGTGGATCCAGTGGTTGGCCACATAGGCCAGGGCATCCGGATCGAGGTTGTACTGGCCGGTGATGACGTCGGTACCGATGGCCTTGTTCAGCGCGGCGTTGAAGTAGGCGCTGAACGGACCGTTGCTGTAGTCGGCGCTGAACTCCAGGCCGCGGATGTGGCCACGGCGGTAGTTGAAGGTCGAATAGATGTAGGCAGCGCCGAACTGGCCTTCGTCCTGCAGGCGTGCGACGCGTCGGTCATACGCGTCCAGGCCCAGGGTCAGGTGCTCGCCCAGTTGCTGCGAGACGCCGATGTCGTAGTAGTCGCTGCGCTCGGCCAGCGGCGTGTTGTTGCCGCCGCTGGGCTGCTGGTTGGTGGTGCCGTCGTACAGCGCGATGTCGCTGCTGGCAATCAACTCGCTGGCCGGTGGCGTGAAGTAGCGCGAATAGCCGGCGTGCACGGTGGTGCTGTCGCTGGCATTCCAGACCACGCCCACGCGCGGGCTGAGCTGGCCTTCGGTGCGGCCGAAGGCCTTGTAGCGGTCGCCACGCAGGCCGTAGTTCACGGTCCAGTCGTCGCCGATCTTCCACTCGTCCTGTACGTACAGTGCCAGCGTACTGGCGTGGAACGCGCTGCGGTCGGGGATCAACAGCGGTGTCGTGCCGGACTGCTGGCCGCCGTCATCAACCGGGAACACCCAGCTGTTGCTGCTGGCCCGCGCGTTCTCGTAATTGCCGTACAGGCCATAGCGCAGCGTGTGGTCGTTGCCCAACGGCGTTGAGAAGTCGGCCTGCAGGGTGTTGGCGCGGTTGCTGCGCTGGACCTGCGAGGCGACGCCGCTGAACACCAGGTCGCCCACCACGTCCGGGTTGAACGCCACGTCGCTGTAGCGCTGTCCGGCCGATAGCTGGTACGCGGTGCTGCCCAACGTGCCCTGCAGCACCAGCATCCCGAAGCGGGTGGTCTCGCGCTGGGTCTCATCCAGCTGGCTGGAGTCGAAGGTGGTGGTGTCCAGATATCCGAACTGTGGCGTCTGGCCCGGGTTGACCGGGATCTGGAAGCGGTTGTTGGCGAAACCGGCGAACACACTCAGGCGGGTGTTGTCGTTGACCAGGTAGGTGAGGTCGGCGAAGGCCTTGCCCTGGTGAGTATCGTCGTGCAGCGGCTTGCGCGAGTTGGTGGGGTTCTCCAGGCCGACCTCATGCTGGTCGTAGTTGCCGGTCAGGAACCAGCTCCAGCGCCCCTGGTTGCCCCACCAGGAGGCGTTCGGATTGATCTTGCCGAACGAGCCGGTGGTCAGCCCCGCGCTGCCGCCATTGCCCAGCTCGGCACCGTTGCGGGTGGTGATGTCGACCACCGCTGCGGTGCGCTCGCCGAACTGCGCCGGCAGTGCGCCGTCCATCAGGCGGATGCTCTTGATGGTGCGCGCGTCCAGGGTCTGGCCGAAGCCGGAGATCGATTCGGGCAGCAGCACGCCGTTGATGCGGTACTGCAGGTTGGCGTGGTCGCCGCGTACGTGCACGCCGCCATAGGAGTCCTGGACCACGCCAGGGGCCTGCAGCAGCACTTGGCTGAGCGGCGCGGAGGCACCCAGCGGCTGCTTCTGGATGTCCTCGGCGGTGATCTGGTACTGGCTGCTGCCGATGTCCGGCGACAGCGTGTTGCGGGCCTGGTCGAGCTGGGCGTGGACGGTGACCGCATCCAGATCCTTGACGGACGAAGCGGGGGCGTCGGCTGCCGAGGCGAAGGCGGGCAGGCTGGCCAGGGCCAGGGCGAAGGTGATGCCGGTAGCGAGGGGCGAGGGCTTCATGGTGGGAGAGGTGGCGGCTGGATGTGGAAGGGGCCGGTCCATGACATTGAAGTGTTACTCCGTAACAAATCATGCGCCTGTCCCGGGCGGCTGACCATGCAGGATCTGGCCGCTGGCGTCGGCCTTTCTCTGCCGTTCAGGCGAGCCGGTAGGCCGGACCGGCCCTTTGCGTCAGCGGCCGGCTCTGCGACCATGACCGCCCCCCATCCCGGAAGTCTGCAATGAGCCTGTCCGCCGTTCCGCCCGTGCCCGATCCCGCCGCGACCGCCGCCGGCGCTGCCTGGTCGCCGGAGAGCTGGCGGGGCAAGACCGCGCTGCAGATGCCGACCTATCCCGACCCGGTAGCACTGGAGGCGGCCCTGCACGAGCTTAAGCGGCTGCCACCGCTGGTCACCTCATGGGAGATCCTGGCGCTGAAGCAGCAGCTGGCCGAGGCCCAGGAAGGCAAGCGCTTCCTGCTGCAGGGCGGCGACTGCGCCGAGAACTTCAGCGACTGCGAATCGGGCACCATCTCCAACCGGCTGAAGGTACTGTTGCAGATGAGCCTGGTGCTGGTGCACGGCCTGCGCCAGCCGGTGATCCGCGTTGGCCGCTTTGCCGGCCAGTACGCCAAGCCGCGTTCGGCCGATACCGAGACCCGCGACGGCGTGACCCTGCCGAGCTACCGCGGCGATGTGATCAACGCCCCCGCTTTCACTGAAGCAGCGCGTCTGCCGGACCCGAAGCGGATGCTGCAGGCCCACGCGCATTCGGCGATGACGATGAACTTCGTGCGTGCGCTGATCGACGGTGGTTTCGCCGACCTGCACCACCCCGAATACTGGAACCTGGAGTGGGTAAGCCACTCGCCGCTGGCGGCCGAGTACCAGAAGATGGTGGCCTCGATCGGCGATGCGGTGCACTTCATGGAGACCCTGGCCGGGGCCCGCGTGCACAACCTGAACCGCATCGACTTCTACACCTCGCATGAAGCACTGCTGCTGCCCTACGAGCAGGCGCTGACCCGCCAGGTGCCGCGCCAGCAGGGCTGGTTGAACCTGAGCACGCATTACCCGTGGATCGGCATGCGCACGGCTGCGCTCGATGGCGCGCACGTGGAATACCTGCGTGGCGTGCGCAATCCGATTGCGATCAAGGTCGGCCCGTCGGTGACGCCGGACCAGCTGCTGCGCCTGATCGATGTGCTCAACCCGCACGACGAACCGGGTCGACTGAGCTTCATCCACCGCATGGGTGCGGCGCAGATCGCCGAGAAGCTGCCGCCGCTGCTGGATGCCGTCAAGCGTGATGGCCGCCGCGTGCTGTGGGTGTGCGATGCGATGCATGGCAACACCGAAAGCACTGCCAATGGCTTCAAGACGCGTCGCTTCGACAATGTGCGTGGCGAAGTGGAGATGTCGTTTGATCTGCATGCGGCCGCGGGCACGCGCCTGGGTGGCGTGCACCTGGAGCTGACCGGCGAGGACGTGACCGAATGCACCGGTGGTGCGCGCGAACTGACCGAGCGTGACCTGGAGCGTGCGTATCGCTCAACGGTGGACCCGCGGTTGAATTACGAGCAGTCGCTGGAGATCGCGATGGCGATCGTGCGCAAGCAGGAGCAAGTGCGGTAAGGGGTTTTCGGCAGGGCTTGCAGCCCTGCACCTGCTGCAATCAACGTCAACGGCAAAAGCCGAAGCAGCGGCAACAGCCTGCATTCCGTGGGCTGGCGGGGCGGTGTCGGAGTGCGGGGACGCTGCAAGTACGTCCCTGTAAGCTTGGCAGCCGCATCCATGCGGCTGACACCCCGCACTCCGACACCGCCCCACCTTCGACAGGTTCAGGTCGCTATTGGTGGGTGCCGACCGTTGGTCGGCACATCTGTCAGATGTCGAATGAATCATCCACGCATGGCGTGGATCTACTGGTAACTGCGGCGATTGGCATGCGCGGCTGTTGGTAGGTGTCGACCGTTGGTCGATACGATTTTTCTGTCAGATAGCAGTATTCAAAATGGGCTCCGACCCCGTGCCGACCAACGGTCGGCACCCACCATCAGCAGCAGGTTCCGACAGATCGCAGAAAACTGTCGAAGGCGGGGTGGGTCCGGTTGCGGGGGCGTGAGCCGCATGGGCCCGAGGCATGCCTCGGGCGGGTTGGGCAGGACGCCCAACCCCGGTCTTGCCGTGTGCGCAGGACTGCGCACACGAGCAAGCGGCGACCGAGCTTACATGGGTGAGGGCGCTTTGCTTGCGAAGCACTGCTTCGCAAGCGCCCGAACGCACAGCCGCCGGCGGCTGGGCCGGGCCCCGGAGGGGGACTTGCAGCGCCCCCCGCAACCGGACCCACCCCGCCATCCCACAGGAAATCCGCTTCTGCTTCTGCTTCGGCTGTTGCTCCAGCACGCAGCAGGTGCAGGGCTGCAAGCCCTGCCGACCAACACCCTGCTTACGAACGGCTGACGTGACGCTCATGCGCCATGCGCGAGGCTGTCCACCTGGTTGTTCGACTGGAGGTGGCAACGGTGCACTGGCAGAGCGCACAGGCCTACGCATGGCCGTTGGGATTGGCCGTAGTGGTGGGCGGCATAGGCGCGTGGCTGATCCTGTGGATCTATCACCGGCTGAAAGGGCGTGATCGCCGACGTGCGCGTATCGGTCGAGTACTCGGGTTGCCGCTGGCCACCGCGTGGCCGCTGCTGCTGCTGATTCCCGCCTTGCAGGCGACGCCGCTGCAGGATCCGTTGCTGGGCCATCTGCAGCACGGACTGCACATTGCATTGATGGCCTGCTTCGTCTGGCTGCTGGTACGCGCGGTGGCGGCGGGCGAGCGCGCGATCCTGCGCAGCCATCCCATCGATGTCTCCGACAACCTGGAGGCACGCCGCATCCAGACCCAGACGCGCGTGCTCAGCAGGGTGTTGATGGGCGGCATCATCGTGCTCGGTGCGTCGCTGGTGCTGTTGACCTTCCCGATGGTGCAGAAGATCGGCACGGCGCTGCTGGCGTCGGCAGGCCTGATCGGGCTGGTGGCGGGCATCGCCGCCAAGCCGGTGTTCGGCAACCTCATCGCCGGCCTGCAGATCGCACTGACGCAGCCGATCCGCCTGGACGACGTGGTGATCGTCGAAGGCGAGTGGGGACGCATCGAGGAGATCGGCAGCAGCTACGTGGTGGTGCGGATCTGGGATGAGCGGCGGATGGTGGTGCCCTTGACCTGGTTCATCGAGAACCCGTTCCAGAACTGGACGCGGCGCAGTGCCGATCTGCTCGGCACTGCGTTTCTGTGGCTGGACTATCGGGCACCGATCGCGGCGATCCGTGCCGAGCTGGAGCGCATCTGCCATGGCCAGGCGCTATGGGATGGGCGCGTCTGCGTGACCCAGGTGACCGAAACCAACGAGCGCGCGATCCAGGTGCGTCTGCTGGTCAGCGCGCGCAGTTCCGGTGATGCCTTTGATCTTCGCTGCCTGGTGCGCGAACGCATGCTCGATTTCCTCGCACGTGAGCATCCGCAGTCGTTGCCGCAGGTGCGTGCGCGGCTGCAACACGAAGACGAGCTGGATATGCCGCGTGGTCCACGTACACGCACCTCGGATGTGCGTTCGCCAGGTGCTGAAGATGGTGAGGCCGCGATCGTGCCGGAGGAGCCGCAGGATCGGTAGTGCCGGCCGCTGGCCGGCAACGCCGGAGCGATCGAGCTGCCGGCCAGCGGCCGGCACTACCGGAAGCAAGATGTCGCGGCGTCACCGGAGCTCAGGGTTCGCCGGCGTCGATCAGCGCATCGGTATCAAAGTGTGGCGGCCGCCGCGCACGGGTGCGCTGCTCGTAGGCGTAGGCCATTTCGATCAGCTTCGGCTCGCTCCAGGCGGTGCCCATGAACAGCAGGCCGACGGGAAGGCCGTTGATCTGGCCCATCGGCACGGTCAGGCTGGGGTAACCGGCCACGGCAGCGGCGCTGTAGCTCTCGCCGGGGAAGTCGTCGCCTTCGCTGCGGATCGGCCACGCCACACCGGTGGTCGGCGCCACCAGCGCATCGAGCTGATGGGCGGCGAGGGCTGCATCGATGCCTTCCGGACCGGCCAACCGGCGCGCATCACTGCGCGCGCGGATGTAGGCAGGGTCTGCCAGGCCGGTGGTGGCATCGGCCTCCACCAGCAGCTCCTGGCCGAACAGGCCCAGTTCCTGCTTGCTGTGCGCCTGGTTGAAGGCGATCAGTTCGGCCAGGCTGCGCAGTGGCGCGCGGTGGGTGCTGAAGTAGCGCTCCAGCCCGGCCTTGAATTCGTACAGCAGCAGCGTGCGCTCAGCCTCGGCCCACGCGCCCTGGTTGGGCAGCTCCACTGGCACCACCACGGCGCCGGCGCGACGCAGCTCGGTCGCTGCCTGATCGATCAGCGGCGGCATGCCGCGGTACTTCAGCAGCGGCGTCTGCAGCAGACCGATGCGTTTGCCGCGCAGGCCCTGCGGGTCCAGGCGCGCGGTGTAGTCGTAGACCGCACGGCCGGGCATGGTCGCGGTGGCGGGATCGGCGTCATCGCGGCCGGCGATCGCAGTCAGCACGGCAGCAGCATCGGCGACGCTGCGGGTCATCGGGCCGGCGGTGTCCTGGCTGAAGGAGATCGGCACGATGCCATCACGACTGACCAGCCCGACCGTCGGCTTCAGACCGACCACGCCGTTGATCGCGGCCGGGCAGACGATGCTGCCGTCGGTTTCGGTGCCGATCGCCACGCTGGCCAGGTTGGCGGCCACGGCCACCGCGCTGCCGCTGCTGGAACCGCACGGTGAATGGCTGATGCGGTAGGGGTTGCGGGTCTGGCCGCCGCGCGCGCTCCAGCCGGAGATGGAGTCATTGCCGCGGAAGTTGGCCCACTCGCTGAGGTTGGTCTTGCCCAGCACTACGGCGCCAGCCTCGCGCAGCCGGCGTACCAGGTAGGCATCGTCCGGACGGAAGCCCTGCAGGGCCAGTGAGCCGGCACTGGTGACCATCGGTGCGGCGTTGATGTTGTCCTTCAGCAGCAGGGGGATGCCATGCAGTGGCCCACGCAGGCGCCCTTCGTGGCGCTCGCGGTCGCGTGCGGCGGCTTCCTTCAGGGCGTCGGGGTTGAGCTCGATCACCGCGCGCAGGCGGGGCCCGGTGCGGTCCAGGGCGGCGATACGCTGCAGGTAGGCCTGGGTCAGGGTGGTGCTGTCCAGATCTCCGGCAGTCATCCGCGCCTGCAGGTCGGCGACATCGGTTTCGGCGTACGGGAACGGCACGTTGCGGCTCGCAGGTTCGGCCGCATGCGCGCTGGGCGTGGCCGGGCTGCAGCCAGCCGAAAGCAGCGCCGGCAGCGCGGCGAGCAGGCAGGTCAGCAGAGGCGGCAAGGACGGGCGCATGGGGCGGCTTGGTCGGCTCCAATCCCCAGTGTAGCCGGTGCTCAGCGGTGGCGCTTGCGCAGATCGCGGGCGAGGACGTAGACCACGATCAGGTTGATCGCCAGGATCGTCCATGACGGCCAGCCGGGATGGCGGATGATCGCGAAGATGTCGAAAGGCAGGTACAGGGCGGCGGTCAGGCAGCCCAGCCAGGACGCCCAGGCCTTGGCCCGCCACAGGCCCCAGGCTTCGACCAGGTGCAGCAGGCCGTAGCCGATCATCCCCGCCGCGGCCAGGTGGACCGCGTCGGGACTGATCATGTGCAGCAGCGAGGGCAGGGTGCCATGATCCGGATCCAGGCTGAAACGCCGGATCAGGGCCATGATGCCGTGCCGCAGCGGCTGCGGTCCGAGCACTTCCAGCCCGGTGGCGGCCAACAGCGCCAGCATCGCCTTGCTCGCTTCGAGCAGGGCGATGACGTGCAGACCCGGATGCCGGTGTGGATCCGGGTTGTAGCCGCTCTGGTTCACGGGGTGCTGGCTCAGCCGCCGCGCGAAGCCTTCTTGCGATCGCTCTCGGTCAGGAACTTCTTGCGCAGGCGGATCTCCTTCGGGGTGATCTCGACCAGCTCGTCGTCTTCGATGAAGTCCAGGGCCTGTTCCAGCGAGTACTTGATCGCCGGGGTCAGCTGGATCGCATCGTCCTTGCCCGAAGCGCGCATGTTGGTCAGCGGCTTGGTCTTGATCGCGTTGACGGTCAGGTCGTTGTCCTTGGAGTGGATGCCGACCAGCTGACCTTCATACACGTTGTCGCCTTCAGCAGCGAACAGCTTGCCGCGCTCCTGCAGCGGGCCCAGCGAGTAGGCCGGCGTGGTGCCCGGTGCATTGGCGATCATCACGCCGTTGATGCGCTTGGCAATCGCGCCCTGTTCCTTCGGACCGTAGTGGTCGAACACGTGGAACAGCAGGCCCGAACCCTGGGTCAGGGTCTTGAACTCGTTCTGGAAGCCGATCAGGCCACGGGCCGGGATCTGGTACTCCAGGCGCACGCGGCCCTTGCCGTCCGATTCCATGTTCTTCAGCTGGCCCTTGCGGGTGCCCAGCTTTTCCATCACGCCGCCCTGGTGGATTTCTTCGATGTCCACCACCAGCTGCTCGATCGGCTCCATCAGCTGGCCGTCGATTTCCTTGATGATCACTTCCGGGCGCGACACGGCCAGCTCGTAGCCTTCGCGGCGCATGTTCTCGATCAGCACCGACAGGTGCAGTTCGCCACGGCCGGAGACCAGGAACTTGTCGGCGTCTTCCAGCTGCTCGACCTTCAGGGCCACGTTGTGGACCTTTTCACGGTCCAGGCGGTCCTTGATCTGGCGGCTGGTCAGGAACTTGCCACCGGACAGGTCCTTGTTGCCGGCGAACGGCGAGTTGTTGACCTGGAAGGTCATCGAGATGGTCGGCTCGTCGACGGTCAGCGCCGGCAGCGCTTCCGGGAAGTCCGGTGCGCAGATGGTGTCGGAGATGGTCAGCTCCTGGATGCCGGAGATGGCCACGATGTCGCCGGCCTCGGCCGAATCCTGCTCGATGCGCTCCAGGCCCATGAAGCCCAGCACCTGCAGCACCTTGCCGTTGCGCTTCTTGCCTTCACGGTCGATGACCGCGACCTGCATGTTCTTCTTCAGGGTGCCACGCTGGATGCGGCCGATGCCGATCACGCCCACGAAGTTGTTGTAGTCCAGCTGGCTGATGCGCATCTGGAACGGGCCTTCCGGATCCACTTCCGGCTTCGGCGCGTGCTGCATGATCGCTTCGTACAGCGGGGTCATGTCGCCGTCGCGCACGGTGTCTTCCAGGCCGGCATAGCCGTTCAGGCCCGAGGCGTAGACGATCGGGAAGTCCAGCTGCTCGTTGGTGGCGCCGAGCTTGTCGAACAGGTCGAAGACCTGGTCGATCACCCATTCCGGACGGGCGCCCGGACGGTCGACCTTGTTGACCACGACGATCGGCTTGAAGCCCATCGCGAAGGCCTTCTGGGTCACGAAGCGGGTCTGCGGCATCGGGCCGTCCATCGCGTCGACCAGGATCAGCACGGTATCGACCATCGACAGCACGCGCTCGACCTCACCACCGAAGTCGGCGTGGCCGGGGGTGTCGACGATGTTGATCCGGTTCTTGATGCCGGTCTTCTTGTCTTCCCAGGTGATGGCGGTGTTCTTGGCCAGGATGGTGATGCCGCGTTCCTTTTCCTGGTCGTTGCTGTCCATCACGCGCTCGGCGAGGACGGTGCGCTCGGACAGGGTGCCGGACTGCTTCAGCAGCTGGTCGACCAGGGTGGTCTTGCCATGGTCGACGTGGGCGACGATGGCGATGTTGCGAAGATTTTCGATGGACATACGAAAGGGGGCCAGTCGGCGCCGGATTTGGAAAAAGAAGTCCAACATTATACGTCGAACTTGACGATTCGCGAAAAGGTGGATTTCACATCCGTCGCGGGGCCCATTCAGCTGGCTGTCCGCCGTGTCGGCCGGGGCCGCCAGCGCCCGGAGACGCGGCTTCCCGTCCACGGGCTGAAGCCGGGTTCTTCACCGATGGTCGAAGCCGCCGCCGCCACGAGGCAGGTGTAAACTAGGTGGCTAGACGCGTTCCCCTCTGCATCAAGGATCTTCATGTCCCTCATCGCCACTTTCGACACCACCCAGGGCCCGATCAAGGTCGAGCTGTTCGCCGACAAGGCGCCGCTGACCGTGGCCAACTTCGTGAACCTGGTCAAGCACGGCTTCTATGACGGCCTGATCTTCCACCGCGTGATCGCCGACTTCATGATCCAGGGCGGCTGCCCGCAGGGTCGTGGCACCGGCGGCCCGGGCTACAAGTTCGAAGACGAGAAGAACGGCGTGAAGCACGAGGTCGGCTCGCTGTCGATGGCCAACGCCGGCCCGAACACCAACGGCAGCCAGTTCTTCATCACCCACATCAAGACCGACTGGCTGGACGGCCGCCACACCGTCTTCGGCAAGGTCCTGGAAGGCCAGGCCATCGTTGATTCGGTCAAGCAGGGCGACGTGATCCATTCGATCACCCTGGAAGGCGACGTCGACGCCGTGCTGGCCGCCCAGGCCGACCGCGTCGCGGAGTGGAACAAGCACCTCGCCGCCTGATCCCCCTTCGAAACGGCCACCCATGGGTGGCCGTTTCCCTGTTCCCCGCCGCCCGCCTGGCCTGCGTGGCTCTGCCCGCGGCGTCCCATCAAACGCTTGCAAGCAAGAGGAAACCCCCATGAAAGCACCCGTTCGTGTTGCCGTGACCGGCGCCGCCGGCCAGATCGGTTATGCCCTGCTGTTCCGCATCGCCTCCGGCGAAATGCTGGGCAAGGACCAGCCGGTCATCCTGCAGCTGCTGGAACTGCCGGTGGACAAGGCCCAGGCCGCCCTGAAGGGCGTGATGATGGAGCTGGAAGACTGTGCCTTCCCGCTGCTGGCCGGCATGGTCGGCACCGATGACGCCGAAGTCGCGTTCAAGGACGCCGACATCGCCCTGCTGGTCGGCGCACGTCCGCGCGGCCCGGGCATGGAGCGCAAGGACCTGCTGCTGGAGAACGCCAAGATCTTCACCGCCCAGGGTGCAGCGCTGAACAAGGTCGCCAGCCGTGACGTGAAGGTGCTGGTGGTCGGCAACCCGGCCAACACCAACGCCTACATCGCGATGAAGTCGGCCCCGGACCTGAAGCCGGAAAACTTCACCGCCATGCTGCGCCTGGACCACAACCGCGCGCTGAGCCAGCTGTCGACCAAGCTCGGCAAGCCGGTCGGTGGCATGGAGAAGCTGGTGGTGTGGGGCAACCACAGCCCGACCATGTACCCGGACTACCGTTTCGCCACCGCCGATGGTGCGTCGATCGCCGATGCGATCAACGACCAGGAGTGGAACGCCAACACCTTCATCCCGACCGTCGGCAAGCGCGGCGCGGCGATCATCGAAGCCCGTGGCTCGTCCTCGGCTGCTTCGGCCGCCAACGCAGCGATCGACCACGTGCGTGACTGGGTGCTGGGCAGCAACGGCAAGTGGGTCACCATGGGCGTGCCGTCCGACGGTTCCTACGGCATTCCGGAAGGCGTGATCTTCGGCTTCGCGGTGACCACCGAGAACGGCAAGTACACCCTGGTCAAGGACCTGCCGATCGACGACTTCAGCCAGAAGTACATCGACAAGACCCTGGCCGAGCTGGAAGAAGAGCGCGCCGGCGTCGCCCACCTGCTGGGCTGATGCAGGCGGTACCGGCTCCGGCCGGTACGTCTTCCATCAAGGTAGGTACCGAACGTTGGTTGGTACGCAGAAAACGGGGAGGCTTCGGCTTCCCCGTTTTCATTTGGAATTCCTGGAACCGCATGATCCACCTGCACTACATCGATGACGCACTGCTGGTGGCCGAGAAGCCGGCTGGCCTGTTGTCCGTACCCGGCCGCAGCGCCGAGAACCAGGACTGCGTGGTCGCGCGCCTGCAGGCGCTGTATCCGGATGCGTTGACCGTGCACCGGCTGGACCAGGTGACCTCGGGCCTGCTGCTGCACGCGCGCGGCAAGGAGACGCAGGCCGCATTGTCGAAGCAGTTCGAGCAGCGCCAGGTTGGCAAGCGGTATGAAGCGGTGGTGCAGGGGCTGCTCGAGGGTGATTCCGGCGAAGTGGACCTGCCGTTGATCGTTGACTGGCCGAACCGGCCGAAGCAGATGGTCGATCACGAACGCGGCAAGCCGGCGTTGACCCGCTGGCGCGTGCTGGCGCGTGATGTAGAAGCGCGGCGCACGCGCGTGGCGTTGGAACCGATCACTGGCCGCAGCCATCAGCTGCGGTTGCACATGGCCAGTATTGGCCATCCGATTGTTGGCGACGTGCTGTATGACGCGGCACCGGCGCACCGCGTGCATCTGCATGCGTGCAGCCTGCAGTTCACCCACCCGGTGACGGGCGAGGTGCTCGCGTTCGAGTCTGCGGCTCCGTTCTAGGGGGTCGGCAGGGCTTGCAGCCCTGCACCCGCAGAATCAACGTCAACGTCAAAAGCGGGCTATACGTGGGTTGGCGGGACGGTGTCGAAGTGCGGGGCCGCCGCAAGTACGTCCGTGTAGGCTTGGCAGCCGCATCCATGCGGCTGACACCCCGCACTTCGACACCGCCCCACCTTCGACAGGTTCACTCGGCTGTTGGTAGCGGTGGCCGTTGTTCCGCGCAGCTGTTGGTAGGTGTCGACCTTGGTCGACACGATTTTTCTGTCAGATATCGAATGAACCATCCACGCATGGCGTGGATCTACCGCGTCGACCAAGGTCAACACCTACCAGAGCAGTCGACCAAGGTCGACACCGACCAGAACAATATGCCGTTCCGGCAGATCGCGGAATCTGTCGAAGGCGGGGTGGGTCCGGTGGCGGGGGCGTGAGCCGCATGGGCCCGAGGCATGCCTCGGGCGGGTTGGGCAGGACGCCCAACCCCGGTCTTGCCGTGTGCGCAGGACTGCGCACACGAGCAAGCGGCGACCGAGCCTCCAAGGACGGATTCACGGCGTCCCCCGCAATCGGACCCACCCCGCCATCCCCCAGTAAGCCAGCTTCTGCTGTTGCTTCGGCTGTTGCTTCTGAGGTTGCCGGCCAGCGGCCGGCACTACCGCGGGTGCAGGGCTGCAAGCCCTGCATAACAAACCCCACCCCCTACCAAGGTAGGGCGGCCCGCGCGGCAGCACCGGACTATCCTCGAACCCATGACTTTGTCTGGGAGGGCTGCGTCATGAACTACGAGGAAACCTACCGTCGCTCGATCGACGAGCCGGAGGCCTTCTGGGGCGAGGAAGCCAAGCGCATCCATTGGCATAAACCGCCGCAGCAGGTGCTCGACTACAGCAACCCGCCGTTCCGGCGCTGGTTCGTCGGCGGCGAAACCAATCTCTGCTACAACGCCGTCGACCGCCACCTGGCCGAGCGCGCCGACCAGCTCGCGCTGGTCGCCATCTCCACCGAAACCAACAGCACACGCGAGATCACCTATCGCCAGCTGTACCGCGAAGTGAACGACTTCGCCGCGGTACTCAAGCACCTCGGTGTCGGCCACGGTGACCGCGTGGTGATCTACATGCCGAACATGGCCGAGGCGGTGTTTGCGATGCTGGCCTGCGCGCGCATCGGTGCGGTGCACTCGGTGGTGTTCGGTGGCTTCGCCGCGCACAACCTGGCGCTGCGCATCGACGATGCCAAGCCCAAGCTGCTGATCGCGGCCGACGCCGGTATGCGCGGTGGCAAGCTGATTCCGTACAAGCCGATGGTCGACGCCGCCTGCGCCGAAGCGGCGTCGCCGCCACCGCACGTTCTGATCGTGTCGCGTGGGCTGGATGCCGCCGAACCCTGCGTGCCGGGCCGTGACGTGGACTACGCGACGCTGCGTGCGCAGATCGGTGAAGTCGACGTGCCGGTGCAGTGGCTGGAAGCGAGCGAGCCGAGCTACCTGCTGTACACCTCCGGCACCACCGGCAAGCCGAAGGGCGTGCAGCGCGATGTGGGCGGCTATGCGGTGGCGATGGCGCAGTCGATGGAGACCGTGTTCGACTGCAAGCCGGGCCAGGTGATGTTCTCCACCTCCGATGTCGGCTGGGCGGTGGGCCACTCCTACAACGTGTACGGCCCGCTGATCGGTGGCTGCACGTCGCTGCTGTACGAAGGGCTGCCGACCAACCCGGACCCGGGCATCTGGTGGGCACTGTGCGAGCAGTACAACGTGCGCACGATGTTCTCTTCGCCCACCGCCATCCGCGTGCTGAAGAAGCACGACGCAGACTTCATCCATCGCCACGACCTGCGTGCGCTGAAGTACCTGTTCCTGGCTGGCGAGCCGCTCGACGAGCCGACCGCGCACTGGATCAGCGAAGCGCTCGGCAAGCCGATCATCGACAACTACTGGCAGACCGAAACCGGCTGGCCGGCACTGACCCTGCTGCCGGGCCTGGAGATGAAGCCGGTGCGCTTCGGTTCGCCGGGTTTCCCCAATCTCGGCTATCGGATGAAGGTGATCGACGAGAACACCGGTGAGGAAGTCGCACCGGGGCAGAAAGGCGTGCTGGTGGTGTCGCCGCCGTTGCCGCCGGGCTGCATGAGCACGGTGTGGAATGATGACAGTCGCTTCCTGCAGAGCTACTTCAGCCACTTCAAGGAACTGCTGTACAGCTCGCTGGACTGGGCGATCCGCGACGACGATGGCTACACCTTCATCCTCGGTCGCACCGATGATGTCATCAATGTAGCCGGGCACCGTCTGGGCACGCGCGAGATCGAGGAGGCCATTTCCAGCCATCCGCGGGTGGCCGAGGCCGCCGTGATCGGGGTCAAGGATGAACTGAAGGGGCAGGTGCCGCTGGTGTTCGTCACCCTCAAGCAGGGCCTGGATGGCGAGGATCCGGCGCCGGTGGTGGCCGAGATGATGGCGACGGTGACCACCTCGCTCGGCGCGGTCGCACGCCCGGCGCACGTACACGTGGTCAATGCACTGCCCAAGACCCGCTCCGGCAAGCTGCTGCGGCGCTCGCTGCAGGCGCTGGCCGAACAGCGCGACCCGGGTGACCTGTCGACGCTGGACGACCCCAGCGCGCTGGAGGAGATCCGCCGCGCGCTGGCCCGTTGATCCGGTAGTGCCGGCTACTGGCCGGCACCCCCCACTCAATCCCGAGGTTGCCGGCCAGCGGCCGGCACTACCCGCGGCACTTGCGCTAAGCTCGGCCTGTCATCGACCTGCAATACGCGGCGCGCGCCGGGGAAGGCGCGTGCCGTCCGGGGATGGCACACAGGGGGGCGTGCCCGTCAGGGCGCGCCGGCATTGCGCATCGAGGGAGGGGGAGGCAATGGCATTGCTGCACGCCAAGACGGCTGCTGGCCGTCAGGAAATCGAAGACCGTGGCCGGCGCCTGCCGGCGGCACTGCGTTCGATCCTGCTGATGGTCGACGGCCATCGCGATGACACTGAATTGCGTGGCCTGTTCGAAGGCCTGCGCGCGCCGGACGATGCACTGGAGCAGCTGGAAGCGCAGGGCCTGATCGAAGTGATCGGTGGCAATGCCGAGGTGGCACCGGTACGTGGCATCAGCACCGGCCGCGAACAGGATCCGGCGTTGTACCAGCAGCTCTACGACGCGATGAGCGAGGCGGTGCGGCGCCACCTGGGCCTGAAGGGCTACTTCATGCAGTTGAAGATTGAACGCTGCACCGATGCACTTGCGTTGGAACGCCTGTGCCCGGAACTGCTGGCGGCGGTGGGCAAGGCGCGCAGCCCGGCGCTGGCGCAGCGCTGGTGGCAGGAAACCCAGGCCGCCGTGGTCAATGGTGGCGGCGAGGTCGTGCAGGCCTGAGCCACCGCGTAAAGTGATCGGTTCACTTCCCCACAAGGAGTCCCGCGTGCAGGACGACCACGACGACACCGACACCCCAGGCTGGGACGCGATCAATGCGGCGCTGGCGCCGCTGTATGCCGGCCAGGAACCCCGTCACTACGGTACGGCGTTGCCGTACACGCTGGGTGGCCAGGATCCACTGGATGGCATCAGCGTTTACTGGGCGGATGCGCCGGTACCGCACTGGCATTACATCACCTACGGCTTCTCCGAGCTGTACGCCAAGGAGAGCAGCGATGCCGCCGCCAGCGGCTATGGTTTCGAGCTGACCTTCCGCCTGGCTGCTGAAGCCGGTGAGCACGCCGGCAGTACCCCGCCGGTGTGGCCGATGAACCTGCTGCAGAACCTGGCGCGCTACGTGTTTGGCAGCGGCAACGTGTTCGAGGATGGTCACCATCTGAACGCCAACGGCCCGATCGCGCTGGAGACCGGCACGCGTCTGTGCCACCTGGCCTTCATCGCCGATCCGCAGTTGCCTGCGCGCGACACCGCCAATGGCCACCTGCAGTTCCTGCAGCTGGTCGGGCTGACCGATGAGGAGATGGAAGCGGTCAAGCGCTGGTCGACGCGCGGCGTGCTGCAGGCGCTGCAACCGGCGATGCCGCTGTGGATCAGTGACCTGCATCGCGGCAACCTGTTGGAGGATCCGACACTCGCCGCACAGGTGCGGGCCGGCAGCGAGCGCGAGGGCTCCAGCACCGGCATGTTGTTCATCGAGACACTGGATTGGCGGCAGGAGGCGGGCGTCACCACCCTGGTGCTCGGCGCCGGCCAGGTGGCCAGTGTGTGCGAGCTGTTGCCATTGCGCCTGCGCCACGGCAAATCGCTGGAACTGGCCAGCCGCGAGCGGCAGTGGGAATTCATTCCGGCAGCGCGCGGTGAAACCGGCGAGGTATCGGCCGACAGCGCGCGCTGGGCGCTGGACGAGACGGGGCTGCAGGCCCTGGCGGGCGTGCGTGCCGAACGTGGCATCTACCCGGTGGCGGGAGCGCTGCGCATCGAAGTGGTGCCGACCTACCTGCGCGATGCCAACGGTGAAGTGATCCGCCAGATCGGCTGAGTGTGGTGATGGCGCCGGTGGGGTCAGAGCCGCCTGCTGTGCAGACGGATCCGACCCCGGGTCAGGCTCAGGCCAGGCCTTCGGCCTTCAGTGCGGCCTGCACGCCGGCATCGGCGTCCATGCGTGCCTTGTAGGCGGCCAGGTTGTCCAGGCCCGACAGGTCGACCTTGGTGCCGGCGGCCCAACGCAGGGTGATGTAGAAGTACGGATCGGCGAAACTGCGGAAGCCGGCCAGCCAGGGCTTGTCGGCCAGCTGCCTGTCAGCGGTCTCGAACAGGCCACGCAGGCGCTTGTGTGCGGCGGCGCGGATCGCGTCGAACTGGCTTTCGTCGGCGATGAACTTGCCCGGTGCGAACAGCGGCGAGAAGGCCGGATGCACGTCGGAATTGACGAAGGCCAGCCAGCGGGTGGCTTCGGCACGCTGGCGCGCACTGCCATCGCCGCCGAGGCCGGCCTGCGGGTAGGTGTCGGCGATATAGCCCATGATCGCGGCGTTCTGCAGCAGCACGAAGTCGCCATCGACCAGCGCGGGAACGGCGCCGGCCGGATTGATCTTGAGGAATTCCGGACCCTTCAGGGTGTCCTTGTTCAGCAGTTCGACCTCGAACGGCTGGCCGGTCCACTGCAGGGCGATGTGGTCGGCGGTGGAACAGGCACCGGGCTTGCTGTACAGCTTCATGGGAACTCCAGGTGATGCGGGCGGGAAACGCCCACTATCCCAGAGCCTGCCAGCGGGCGGCAACGCTGCCGCCAGCACGGATCGTTACGACTGCCGCGGCTTGAGGTTCTGCACCTTATAGAAGGTGTGATCGCCGATGGTGGCCACCTGGTAGGCGTTGCGCCAGTTCGGGCTGGCGATGGACAACGCGGCGAAGTGGCTGGCTCCGGGCACGATCTCGCGGCGCTCGCCGGCCGGCAGCGCCCAGTTGCGCTCGGCGTCGAAGGCCACGTTCATTGCCTCGCTCCAGGCCGCGTCATTGCCCAGCTGGGTGCCGGGGGAGACGATGGTCGGCGCGAACTGCTTGCGCGCGGTGACCACCTGGCACATCGAGTCGCCCCACAGGCCACTGTCGAGGCGGCGCAGGGCGACCTCGGCAACGGCTTGCTGGCCGCGCAGGGTCTGGTCGCGGGCTTCCAGGTAAACGGTGGTGCTCAGACACAGTGAATCAGCGGCCGGCTGCGGCAACAACTGCGACAGCCAGAGAATCCAGGCCAGTTTCATATAACTCCTTGCTCCGTATGGGCCGCACTCTCCGCTTCCAGTCGCGGGGGCGACAGGATGCGGGGTACGACTTGGCGTCATGGGGAGGCGGCCATCGGGGCCGCCCCGTGGGCAGCCCCAAAAGAAACGACCAGTACCGATCGTGGGGGCTGCGCCGGCTCACCGGAAACTGGCTGGTGAGCGGAAAGATGGCGCAAGGTAGGGGGGCGTAGCCGAACGCATCGTGAACCGTCCGGCTTGACATTCAGGTTCGGGAGGGGTGACGGAAATCACATTCCGTCCCCCATTCATGCGCTCATCAGAGCGCGGCGGCCACCCGGCTGCCCTGGTCGATGGCCCGCTTGGCGTCCAGTTCGGCCGCTACATCGGCACCGCCGATCAGCTGCGCGTTGATGCCGGCGGCCTGCAGTTCGGCCTGCAATGCGCGGTTCGGTTCCTGCCCGGCGCAGATCACCACATGGTCGACCGGCAGCAGCTGTTCGCTGCCTTCCACGCGGATGCGCAGGCCTTCGTCGTCCACGCCCAGGTACTCGACGCCGCCGAGCATGCGCACGCCCTTGGCCTTCAGCGTGGCGCGGTGGATCCAGCCGGTGGTCTTGCCCAGCCGCGCGCCGGGCTTGCCGGGGCTGCGCTGCAGCAGCCACAGCCGCCGCGGCGATGCCTCGGGCTGCGGCCTGGCCAGCGAGCCGCGGGCCTCGAACGTGCTGTCCACGCCCCATTCGGCCATCCAGCGCTGTGGGTCCAGCGAGGGGGACTCACCAGCGTGGCTGAGGAACTCGCCGACATCGAAGCCGATGCCGCCGGCGCCGATGATCGCCGCACTGGCGCCCACTTCGACCCGGCCCAGCAGCACGTCCAGGTAGCTGACCACCTTGGCGTGGTTGGCGCCGGGGAAGTCGACCTTGCGCGGCGTGATGCCGGTGGCCAGCACCACCTCGTCGAAGCCGGCCAGGCTGGCCGCGTCTGCTCGCGTGCCCAGGCGTAGCTGCACGCCGGTTTCAGCCAGCTTGTGGCGGAAATAGCGCAGGGTCTCGTGGAACTCTTCCTTGCCGGGGATGCGCTTGGCCACGTTGAACTGGCCACCGATCTCGTCGTTGGCATCGAACAGGGTGACCTGGTGGCCGCGCTCGGCGGCCACCGTGGCGCAAGCCAGGCCGGCCGGACCTGCGCCGACCACCGCGACCTTTTTCGGCGTGGCAGCCGGGCGGTAGACCAGCTCGGTCTCGTGTGCGGCACGCGGATTGACCAGGCAGCTGGCCAGCTTGTTCTCGAACACGTGGTCCAGGCAGGCCTGGTTGCAGGCGATGCAGGTGTTGATCGCCTCGGCGCGGCCGGCGCGGGCCTTGTTGGGCCATTGCGGGTCGGCCAGCAGCGGGCGCGCCAGCGACACCATGTCGGCGCCGCCGCTGGCGAGGATGTGCTCGGCGACGTCGGGCATGTTGATGCGGTTGGTCGCCACCAGCGGCACCGTTACATGCGGCTTGAGCTTGGCGGTGACACCGGCGAAGGCGGCGCGCGGCACCGAGGTGGCAATGGTCGGGATGCGCGCTTCGTGCCAGCCGATGCCGGAATTGATGATCGTCGCGCCAGCCGCCTCGATGGCCTGGGCCTGCTGCACGATCTCTTCCCAGTTGCTGCCGTCGTCAACCAGATCCACCAGTGACAGGCGGTAGATGATGATGAAGTCCGGGCCGCAGGCCTCGCGGATGCGGCGCACGATCTCCACTGCAAAACGCATGCGTTGGTGGGCGTCGCCACCCCAGCGGTCGGAGCGCTTGTTGGTGCGCGGGGCGATGAACTCGTTGATGAGGTAGCCCTCCGAGCCCATCACTTCGACGCCGTCGTAGCCGGCTTCGCGGGCCAGCTTTGCGCTGCGTGCGTAGTCGGCGATATGCCGCTCGACGCCGCTGGCCGACAGCGCACGGGGGGTGAACGGGTTGATCGGCGCCTTCAGCTTCGACGGTGCCACCGACAGGGGATGGTAGGCATAGCGGCCGGCATGCAGCAGCTGCAGGCAGATCTTCGCGCCGTGCTGGTGCGCGGCCGCGGTGAGCTGCCGGTGCGGGCGCACTTCCCAGGGCCAGGACAGCTTTCCGCCAAAGGGCTTCAGCCAGCCGACCACGTTCGGCGCGAAGCCACCGGTGACGATCAGGCCGACGCCACCTTCGGCGCGTTCGGCGAAGTAGGCGGCCAGGCGCGGGAAGTCGCGGGCGCGATCTTCCAGGCCGGTGTGCATCGAACCCATCAGCACGCGGTTGCGCAGCTGGGTGAAGCCCAGGTCCAGCGGGGCGAACAGGTGGGGGTAGGCGCTTTCGTTGGCTGGCGACATGATCGATACGCTTGCGTACGGAAGCGCGAAGCGTGCCGGGAAACGGCGGCCGGGGCAAGGGGCGCGGGCGGTAGTGCCGGCCGCTGGCCGGGTACGCTCGGCACATGCGTGCTGTCGCTCCCGCATTTCGCTGCGCGAACCGCGGGCCCCACTTACCGACCTCCAACCCCCGCGCCTGCGGCGCTGCCCCCGAACTCCGGGGGCGGTAGTGCCGGCCGCTGGCCGGCATTCGATCAGCTCAGGGTGATTGCGGTTGCCGGCCAGCGGCCGGCACTACCGGGGGACGCCCAATCCCGAACCAGCCCAGCGTTACTCCGCACAGGGGGCCAATCAGCAGGGCGAAGGCGAGGGTGCCGACACCGACGTTGCCGCCGAGCCACCAACCCAGCAGCAGCACGCTGCCCTCGATCAGGCTGCGCACCTTCCAGATCGGCCAGCCGGTGCGGGCATGCAGGCCGGTCATCAGGCCGTCGCGCGGGCCGGGCCCGAGCTTGGCGCCGATGTACAGGCCGGTGGCCAGGGCGACCAGCAGCATGCCGGCGCAGAACATCGCCAGCTGCCAGCCAAGGCCGACCGCCGGGGGAAGCAACCACAGCCCGAACTGCGCGGATGGGCCGATCAACATCACGTTGAGCACGGTGCCGACACCCGGCTTCTGTCGCAATGGCCACCACAGCAGCAGCACCAGTGCACCGATCACATTGGTGGCCAGGCCGAACGATAGCGGCGTCTGTGCGGCGATGCCCTGCGACAACACGTCCCAGGGGGCCACGCCGATCGCTGCACGGATCATCAGTGAGGCGCCGAAGCCGTACAGGAACAGGCCGATGATCAGTTGCAGCAGACGCAGGGGCAGGGCGGTGGGCATGACGGCGCTCGGGGAGAGGGGAGGGATCTGTTTCCACCGTAATCCCGATTCAGTCACTCCCATAGATACAGATGCCGGCCGATTCGCCGCTACAGGAGTCGTCGATCCTGCGTATGGGCCGTTCTGTGGAGCTGGGCCATGCTCCGGCTGCTTTGCCTGGCACCGCCAGCCGAACATGGCTCGGTACTGCACCGGCGTTCCAGCCTGGCTCAGTCGCCCCAGCCGGCCAGCGCCAGCTTGCCCACCGTGCGCCCGCTGGCCAAGCGCTGATGCGCGATGTCCAGATTCGCCGCATTGATCGCGCCCAGCGTCTCGCTGAGGGTGCCGCGCAGCTGGCCAGCGTCGATCATGCTGGCCGCGCGGCTGAGGATGCGGTGCTGTTCGATGCGGTCCGCCGTGGCGAAGCGCGAACGCGCGAACATGAACTCCCAGTGGATGCCGATGCACTTGGCCTTGTAGGGATCACCGATGCGCAGCGCGCCGCGCGGTTCGACGATGAGGCCGACATGGCCCTGTGGCGCCAGCAGCTGACCCAACGCATCCCAGTAATGGTCGGTGTCGGCCAGGTTGAGCGCGACCTGTACTGCGTCGATGCCCAATGCCTGCAGCTGGGGCAGCAGCGGCTGCCGGTGGTCGATTACATGCTGGGCACCCATCTGCCGGCACCAGTCGATCGATGATTCACGCGAGGCGGTGGCGATCACCTCGAATCCGGCATGCCGGCCCAGCTGGATCGCCATCGATCCAACACCGCCTGCTCCGCCGATCACCAGCAGGTGCTGGCCGGCATGGCGGCGATCATCCAGCTGCAATGGCATGCGCTGGAACAGCAGTTCCCATGCGGTGAGCGTGGTCAGTGGCAGTGCGGCCGCTTCGGCGAAGTCGAGCGTGGTCGGCTTGCGCGCTACCAGCCGTTCGTCCACAAGATGGAACTGCGCATTGCAGCCTGGCCGGGTGACATCACCGGCGTAGTAGACCTCGTCGCCGGACGCGAACAGGCTGGCGTCCTCGCCGATCGCTTCGACCACCCCGGCGGCGTCCCAGCCGAGTACGCGGGGTGCTTCGAGCGTGGCCGGATCGGTGGCCGCCCGCTGCTTGCCGTCGACCGGGTTCACCGAGACGGCCTCGACCCGGATCAGCAGGTCGCGGCCACGCGGAGGCAGCGGCGGGGGCAGGTGGATATCGCAGAGGGCGGGGGCGGATTCACGACTCAGGGCGACGGCTTTCATCTCGGCTCCGGCTGGGTACGTGGCTCCATCATAGAGTTCCTCACGTTTCA
The DNA here is from genome assembly GCF_059367915.1 of Stenotrophomonas sp. YJH_SMC_19. Classification (NCBI taxonomy): domain Bacteria; kingdom Pseudomonadati; phylum Pseudomonadota; class Gammaproteobacteria; order Lysobacterales; family Lysobacteraceae; genus Stenotrophomonas; species Stenotrophomonas sp. YJH_SMC_19. The sequence continues at coordinate 85,948 of NZ_JCAFRI010000013.1, read as the reverse complement.
GCAGATACGCTGAATCGGGCGGCGCAAGCTGTTGCGCAATATGTCGTACTCCGCACCTAAATCCCGTCAAACCCTTGCAGCGTGAGGGTCTTGCGGATTTTCATCATCCTGTATAGGGTTTCAACGTCGGACCGGTGGAGGGTCGGGCGCGATACTTCACATGTTACGGGACTGTTAACATGACCTTCACCCGCCTGAGCATAATGTTCGCGGCGGTGGCGTGCTGAATCGGCTGTCGAACATCGACGCACTAGTGCTGGCCCATGCCTCTACCGGTTTCATACCCCCGAAATAGGAGCTGTACTCAATGAACAAGAAGATCCTTACTGCCGCGCTGCTGGGTGGTCTGGCTTTCGCCCAGGCTGCGTCCGCGCAGGAGTTCGATGACCGCTGGTACCTGACCGGTTCGGCCGGCTTCAACTTCCAGGACAGCGACCGCCTGACCAATGACGCTCCGTTCGTCACCCTGGGCCTGGGCAAGTTCATCAGCCCGAACTGGTCGCTGGACGGTGAGCTGAACTACCAGAACCCGAACTTCGACGCCAACAAGGACATGAACTGGTCGCAGTACGGCGTCTCGCTGGACCTGCGTCGCCACTTCATCAAGGAAGGCCGCGGCTGGAACCCGTACCTGCTGGCCGGCCTGGGCTACCAGAAGTCGGAAGAAGAGTACAACCCGATCAGCGGTGGCCTGGCTGACCGCAAGGACGGCAACTTTGCCGCCAAGGTCGGCGTCGGTCTGCAGACCACCTTCGAGAAGCGCGTCGCTGTCCGTGCCGAAGTCGCCTACCGCGCTGATTTCGACGACCAGAGCGTGAACCCGAAGCGTGCCGGCAACGATGAAAGCTGGTTCGGCGACGTGCTGGCTTCGGTCGGCGTCGTGATCCCGCTGGGCCCGGCTCCGGTCGCGGCTGCTCCGGCTCCGGCTCCGGTTGCCCCGAGCTGCGCCGACCTGGATGACGACGGTGACGGCGTCAACAACTGCGACGACAAGTGCCCGAACTCGCAGCCGGGTCAGACCATCGGTCCGGACGGTTGCCCGGTGCCGGTCTCCATCGACCTGAAGGGCGTCAACTTCGACTTCGACAAGTCGAACCTGCGTCCGGACGCCGTGGCGATCCTGAGCGAAGCCACCGAGATCCTGAAGCGTTACCCGGATCTGCGCGTTGAAGTCGCCGGTCACACCGACTCGAAGGGTACCGACGCTTACAACCAGAAGCTGTCGGAGCGTCGTGCTACCGCCGTGTACAACTACCTGACCAAGAACGGCGTTGACGCCGGTCGCCTGGTCGGCCCGATCGGCTACGGCGAGAGCCGTCCGATTGCTCCGAACACCAACCCGGATGGTTCGGACAACCCGGAAGGTCGCGCCAAGAACCGTCGTACCGAGCTGAACGTCCAGAACTAAGTTCTGACGCTCTGCCAGTAGGACACAGCAGGACCCGGCTTCGGCCGGGTCTTGTTGTTTCTGCGGCCCGGAATCCGGTGCCTGCCGGTCCGGGGGTAACCGTTCGTCGGGTTTTTGTCCGTAAAACCAATGGGTTGCCGTATTCATTGAAAGTGGCGCTTGAAAGCTGTCGCGGCATTGCTAAACTCGCCGCGTCACTTCCTTTCCTGGATGCCCTTCATGCTGCGCTCTGCATCGGCCGCCGTCCTGGCGCTGGCCCTGGTTCCCGCCGCCCACGCTGCGGTCGATTGCTCGGTCAACACCAGCGCCTCGCCGCTGCCGTTGCCGGCCACGACCATCGCGCCGGTGGCCGACGAGCTCTACATCCGTGGCAACCAGCTGGGCATGCCGGCCGGCGTGCTGAGCAGCAACTACGATCCGTCGCAGTCGCTGGACCAGGTGCTGCAGCGCCTGCGCATCGATGGCTGCCAGAACATCGCCAAGGCCATTCCGAGCGCACCGGCGGTGAAGCCGAACGATCCGGCGGCCTACAAGCCGCAGACCGAATTCGACAACACGCCCTGGCGCTTCGACATGAGCCAGAACGGCAAGCGCATGACCGCCGAAGAGTTCGACGCCTGGATGAAGGCGCGTGGCGTGCGTGTGGTCAAGGCGCGTCCGGCTCCGGCCGCCACTCCGGCCCCGGCCGAAGCACCGGCTGAGACCAAGCCGGTCGACAAGAAGTAAGCACCGCGGGGAGCAGAGGCTTGCGCACGCGCCGCCCACCTGCCACCCCCGCCGCCCGCTCCCACGCATCGCGTGGGCGTGCGACTCCCGCTGCCACCGCCGCCGGTGTCCGTCATGGCCTGGCGCGCGTGCTGTCCAAGGCCGGCGTCTGCTCGCGCAGCGAGGCCGCGCGCTGGATTGCCGAGGGCCGCGTACGCGTCTCCGGCCGCATCGTGCGGGATCCCGAGTTCCCGATTGGCCAGCCGGCGCCGCCGATCGAGGTCGATGGCCAGCCGATGGGCGCGCCGCAGCGCCTGTACCTGATGCTCAACAAGCCACGCGGGGTGGTGACCACCGCGCAGGACGAGCGTGGCCGCGACACCGTCTACCGCTGTTTCGATGGTGCAGGGCTGCCGTGGATAGCGCCGGTCGGGCGCCTGGACAAGGCCAGTGAAGGGCTGTTGCTGTTCAGCAACGATCCGCAGTGGGCGGCGCGCCTGACCGATCCGGAAACGGGTCCGCAGAAGACGTACCACGTGCAGGTCGACCGCCTGCCAGATGACGCCACGCTGGCGGCCCTGCAGGCTGGCGTGGATGACGAGGGCGAGTTCCTCGTGGCCCAGGCCGTGCGCGTGCTGCGCAGCGGCGACAAGACCGCGTGGCTGGAGGTGGTCCTCGACGAGGGCCGCAACCGCCACATCCGCCGCCTGCTGGCGGCCTTCGACCTGCAGGTGCTGCGCCTGGTCCGGGTTGCGATCGGCGGGCTGCAGCTCGCCGATCTCGGCAAGGGCCAGTGGCGGATGCTGGAGGTCAATGACCAGCAGCGGTTGGGGGCCGCTGCACCGGGCTGATCATCGCCCGCGGCCGGCGGTTGCCGGCCACCGTTCCAGGCGTAGGGGGCGCCTGGTTGCTGAACTTCCCGAACGGAGCCTGCCCATGTACCACCCGACCCTCAACCAAACCCTGCGCTGCGCAGGCCTGCTGCTGCCGATGGTGCTGCTGACCGCCTGTGGTGGCCACAAGAAGGTGGCCAAGGCAGAAACGCCGGCCGAAACCCCGGTGGTGGAAGTGAAGACCCCGGAGCTGGATGGCCGCGGCAGCTACCGCTTCCTGATGAGCAACGGCGACAAGAAGATGACCGCCGATGAGTTCGATGCCTGGATGAAGGCCAACGGCATCCGCGTTGCCAAGGGCAACGGCCAGGACGCTGCCGCCAAGCCGGTGGTGGTGGCCAGCAAGGACGAGCCGAAGGGCAAGAAGAAAAAGAAGTGATGCCGGGAAGGTGCCGACCTCGGTCGGCACGCCCTCAAGCTCTGGTAGGTGCCGACCTTGGTCGGCACGCTTTGACCGCTGGGATCAACCCTTGATCACGCCCAGCTCGACGCCAATGCGGGTGAACGCATCGATCGCGCGGTCGAGGTGCTCGCGGCTGTGCGCAGCGCTGATCTGGGTGCGGATGCGCGCCTGGCCCTTGGGCACCACCGGGAAGAAGAAGCCGATCGCGTAAATGCCTTCTTCGAGCAGGCGCTCGGCGAACTTCTGCGCCAGCGGTGCGTCGTACAGCATCACCGGGCTGATCGGGTGCACGCCCGGCTTCACGTCGAAACCGGCGGCGACCATCTTTTCGCGGAAGTAGCGGGTGTTCTCCACCAGGGTGTCGCGCAGGTCGTCAGCGGCGGCCAGCATCTCGAACGCCTTGATGCCGGCGGCCACCACATGCGGCGGCAGCGAGTTGGAGAACAGGTACGGCCGCGAACGCTGGCGCAGCAGCTCGATCACCTCGGCGCTGGCGCAGGTGAAGCCGCCCAGTGCGCCGCCCATGGCCTTGCCCAGGGTGCCGGTGATGATGTCGATCTTCTCCAGCACGCCCTTCACTTCGGCCGAGCCGCGGCCGGTGGCACCGAGGAAGCCGGTGGCGTGGCATTCGTCGATGTGCACCAGCGCGTTGTACTTCTTCGCCAGCGCGGTGATCTCGTCCAGCGGGGCAATGAAGCCGTCCATCGAGAACACGCCGTCGGTGGTGATCAGCTTGGTCTTGCAGCCGGCGGCATCGGCGGCCTGCAGCTGGGCTTCCAGGTCGGCCATGTCGCAGTTGGCGTAGCGGAAGCGCTTGGCCTTGCACAGGCGCACGCCGTCGATGATCGAGGCGTGGTTCAGTGCATCGGAAATGATCGCGTCGTTCTCACCGAGCAGCGGTTCGAACAGGCCGCCGTTGGCGTCGAAACAGGCCGCGTACAGAATGGTGTCCTGCTTGCCGAAGAAGTCGGCAATCTGCTTCTCCAGCTGCTTGTGCAGGTCCTGGGTGCCGCAGATGAAGCGCACCGAGGCCATGCCGAAGCCGTGGGTATCCAGCGCATCCTTGGCGGCCTGGATCAGGTCCGGATGGTCGGCCAGGCCCAGGTAGTTGTTGGCACAGAAGTTCAGCACCTTGCGGCCATCCTCGAGGGTGATCTCGGCCGACTGCGGGCTGGTGATGATCCGCTCGGACTTGAACAGGCCCTGGGCGCGGATGGCGTCCAGTTCCTCGGCGTAGTGGCGGGTCAGGGCGGAGGAGGCGTCGGTCATGGCGTGGGCACGGCTCTGAACGGGGAAACCGTTGATTCTACCGGGCTACGACGGCCTTCGACCGGGCCGGGCAGGGCACCGCCACGGGTGGCACATGTTGCATCGCAATAGCAAACGGGTTAAAAATTCGTGAACCGCGCCTGTCTGGCGCCGGTTGCCCGCTCCCCCTTCCCGCCCCCGCCACCCTCGGAGACGCCCATGAAGCACGCCCGTGCCTGCCTCGCCATTGCCGCTGCCCTGACCCTGGCCGCCCCGTTCGCCGCCAGCGCCCAGGAAAACGAATCGCCGTACAGCTGGAACGTCACCGCTGTTTCCGATTACCTGTTCCGTGGTGTGTCGCAGACCGACGAGGATCCGACCCTGCAGGCCGGTTTCACCTACACCAGCCCGGTTGGCCTGTACGCAGGCGTGTGGGGCTCGGGCGTGGATTTTGGTGCGGGTGACCCGAAGACCGAGGTCGACTACCTGATCGGCTACGGCGTGGACGTCACCGAGCGCGTCAACTTCGACGTGCTGCTGAACCGCTACACCTACCTGAAGTCCAGCCACCAGAACTACAACGAGCTGATCACCACCACCACGCTGGATGACACCTACAAGCTGACGGTGGCCTACACCAACGATGTCTGGAACAGCAGCACCGATGGCTGGTACTTCGGCCTGGGCGGCAGCTGGGGCCTGCCGAAGGACTTCACCCTGAATGCCAACGTCGGTCGCAGCACCTTCGAGGACGGCATCGCCAAGGACTACACCGACTGGAACGTCGGCGTCGCGCGCCAGTTCGGCCTGTTCAACGTCGGCCTGGGCTACTACGGCACCGACGGCAACGGCCGCGACAACTCCGGCAAGCTGGCCCACAGCCGGGTGATGCTGAGCGTCGCCGTCGGCAAGTAACGCCGCAGGCGTTACGGGTAGTGCCGGCCGCTGGCCGGCAACACCAAAGAAAAAGGCGCCCATCGGGCGCCTTTTTCAATTTCAAGGTGTGCCGAGCAGGCTCGGCACCCACCCATCGCGCACGGCGAAGGGTCAATTCCAGCTCAAAACAACCTTGCCGGCCTTGCCTTCTTCCATCAGGTCGAAGCCCTTCTGGAAGTCGTCGATCGGCAGCTGGTGGGTCATCACCTTGCCGAGCGGGAAGCCGGACAGCACCAGCTGGGTCATCTTGTACCAGGTCTCGTACATCTTGCGGCCGTAGATGCCCTGCACGGTCAGGCCCTTGAAGATGATCTTGTCCCAGTCGCAGCCGGCGCCCTTGGGCATGATGCCGAGCATGGCGATCTTGCCGCCGTGGTACATGCAGTCGAGCATGTCGTTGAACGCGCGCGGGTTGCCGCTCATTTCCAGGCCCACGTCGAAGCCCTCCATGTGCAGTTCCTTCATCACGTCCTTCAGCGACTGGTTGGCCACGTTGACCACGCGGGTGGCACCCATGTCGGCGGCCAGCTTCAGGCGGAAATCATTGACGTCGGTCACCACCACGTTGCGCGCACCGATGTGCTTGCAGATGCCGGCGGCGATGATGCCGATCGGGCCGGCACCGGTGATCAGCACGTCCTCGCCGATCACGTTGAACTCCAGCGCACAGTGCGCGGCATTGCCGTACGGGTCGAAGAACGCAGCCAGCTCCGACGGGATCTGGTCCGGGATCGGCCACAGGTTGCTGGCCGGCATCACCATGTACTCGGCGAAGGCGCCGTTGACGTTGACGCCGATGCCGACGGTGTTCGGGCACAGGTGCGGGCGGCCGCCACGGCAGTTGCGGCAGTGGCCGCAGACGATGTGGCCTTCGGCCGAGACGCGCTGGCCGATTTCATAGCCGGTCACGGCCGAGCCGAGTGCGGCGACGCGACCGACGAATTCGTGGCCGATGGTCAGGCCCGGCTTGATGGTGCGCTGGCTCCACTCGTCCCACAGGTAGATGTGCAGGTCGGTACCGCAGATCGCGGTCTTTTCGAGCTTGATCAAGACCTCGTTCGGGCCCGGGGTCGGCACCGGAACCTCTTCCAGCCAGATGCCCTTGGCCGCTTCGCGCTTGACCAGGGCCTTCATCGTTTGCTGCGCCATCGGGGTGGAACTCATCAGGGGGAAAGCGCGGATTATAGGGTGCCGCGCGGATTTCCCATGTTGCGCTGCGGGTGCATTGGCGGAACGAAAGGCGTGCGCAGGCGGGCGTTTCGAACGTGCCGCAAACAGCAGCGCCTCCCTGATTCCGGGGGAGGGGGCGTGGTCACCCTGGCCGGGACACGCAAAAGCCCATCCATGGTGCTCGATGGCGCCTTGCTCGTGCGCGCTGTCCTGCGCACACGGCAAGACCGGGGTTGGGCGTCCTGCCCAACCCGCCAGTCGCATGCGCCCGGCCCATGGCGCCAACGGTCCCGGCCAGGGTGACCACGCCCCCTCTGGACGATTCCATGTGCGCGGCCGACGTGCGCATGGCAGCGCAAGAAGTAGGCCCATGACTTCCGGGGTTCGGGGCGGGGCAGGGCGGCGGGCTACAATCGAGGGTTCCACTACCAGGGGCCGCTCCATGCGCTCGAACCTGCTTGCATTCTCCATCGTCGCCAGCCTCGGGCTGGCCCAGGTCGCCCATGCCGCTGAAGGCATGTGGGTGCCGCAGCAGCTGCCGGAAATCGCCGGCCCGCTGCAGAAGGCCGGCCTGAAGCTGTCCCCGGAACAGCTGTCCAACCTGACCGGCGACCCGATGGGCGCGGTCGTCGCCCTCGGCGGCTGCACCGCCAGCTTCGTCTCGCCGCAGGGCCTGGTGGTCACCAACCACCACTGCGCTTATGGCGCCATCCAGCTGAATTCGACCGCGCAGAAGAACCTGATCAAGGACGGCTTCAACGCGCCGACCCTGAAGGACGAACTGAGCGCCGGCCCGAACGCCCGCGTGTTCGTGCTCGACCAGATCACCGACGTCACCACCCAGGCCAAGGCCGCCATCGCTGCCGCCGGCAACGACCCGCTGGCCCGCAGCCGTGCGCTGGACGCCTTCGACAAGGCCCAGGTCGCCGCCTGTGAAGCCGATGCCGGCTTCCGCTGCCGCCTGTACAGCTTCTCCGGCGGCAACACCTACCGCCTGTTCCGCAACATGGAAATCAAGGACGTGCGCCTGGTCTACGCGCCCCCGGGCAGCGTCGGCAAGTTCGGCGGCGACGTCGACAACTGGATGTGGCCGCGCCACACCGGCGATTTCTCGTTCTACCGCGCCTACGTCGGCAAGGACGGCAAGCCGGCCGCCTTCGCCGCCGACAACGTGCCGTACCAGCCCAAGCACTTCCTGAAGTTCGCCGACCAGCCGCTGGGTGCCGACGACTTCGTGATGGTGGCGGGCTACCCGGGCCGCACCAACCGCTATGCCCTGGCCGGTGAATTCAACGAAACCGCCAGCTTCACCTACCCGACCATCGCCAAGCACTACAACGCCGTGCTGAAGATGATCGCCGACGCCGGCAAGGCCGACGCCGACGTCAAGGTGAAGTACGCCGCCACCGCCGCCAGCATGAACAACGTGGCCAAGAACTACCTGGGCCAGCTGGAAGGCTTCAAGCGCATCGACGCCGCGGGCCAGAAGCAGGCTGAAGAAGCCGCCGTGCTGGCGTGGCTGAAGAAGCAGGGCGCTGCCGGCAAGCCGGCCCTGGCGGCACACGCGCAGCTGCTCAAGCATCTGGATACCAGCAAGTCGACCCGCGAACGCGACCTGTTCGTCGGTCAGTTCAACAACACCTCGGCCGTTGGCGCGGCGATCACCCTGTACCGCCTGTCGATCGAGCGCAGCAAGCCGGATGCCGAACGCGAAGCCGGTTACCAGGAACGCGACCTGACCACCATCGAAGGTGGCCTGAAGCAGATGGACCGTCGCTACGTGGCGAAGATGGACCAGCAGCTGCAGGCCTACTGGCTGGAGCAGTACGTGGCCCTGCCGGCCGCACAGCGCGACAACGAAGTGCTGAACAAGTGGCTGGCCGGCAGCGATGCCGCTGCGGTGAAATCGCTGGTGGGCAAGCTGTCGGGCACCGAGCTGGGCAGCCTGGATGCACGCCTGAAATGGTTCAAGGCCGACCGCGCCGCGTTTGAGGCCAGCAACGATCCGGCCATCCAGTACGCCGTGGCCGTCATGCCGGCACTGCTGAAGCAGGAAGAGCAGAAGAAGATCCGCGAAGGCGAATCGCTGACCGCGCGCCCGCTGTACCTGCAGGCCGTGGCCGACTACAAGAAGAGCCAGGGTGAGTTCGTCTACCCGGACGCCAACCTGTCGCTGCGCATCACCTTCGGCAACGTCATGGGCTATGGCAAGGACGGCGTGAAGTACACCCCGTTCACCACCCTGGAAGGCGTGGCGGCGAAGGAAACCGGTGAGGATCCGTTCGATTCGCCGAAGGCGCTGCTCGATGCGGTCAAGGCCAAGCGTTATGGCGGCCTGGAAGACAAGCGCATTGGTTCGGTGCCGGTGAACTTCCTGTCCAACCTGGACATCACCGGTGGCAACTCGGGTTCGCCGGTGCTGGACGCCAACGGCAAGCTGGTCGGCCTGGCCTTCGATGGCAACTGGGAATCGGTCAGCTCCAACTGGGTGTTCGACCCGGTGATGACCCGCATGATCGCCGTCGACAGCCGCTACATGCAGTGGATCATGCAGGAAGTGGCGCCGGCGCCGCAGCTGCTGAAGGAACTGAACCTGGCGAAGTGAGGTAGTGCCGGCCGCTGGCCGGCAACCTCGACCAGACAGCCGGAGTTTCCGAAACCCCGCGACCCACGTCGCGGGGTTTTTTCATGCCCGGCCCGGTGCGCCGAACAGGTATCATCCCTGTTCCGCGTACTTCACAGGATGTGAACGAAACGCGGAAACCTCCTCCCCCCAGGACCCCTTGCACGCATGCGCATCCTGCTTGCCCGCCACGGCGAAACGCCGTGGAACGCCGAAGGCCGCTACCAGGGCCAGATCGATATTCCGCTTTCGCCGATCGGTGAAGCCCAGGCCCAGGCACTGGGTGCCCGCCTGGCCTCGGTGGACATCACCCGTGCCGTCGCCTCGCCGCTGTCGCGCGCGCAGCGCACCGCGCAGCTGGCGCTTGGCGCCGCCCGCGCCGACATGCTGCTGACCGAGCCCGAGCTGCAGGAAATCGCCCACGGTGAATGGGAAGGGTTGCTGGCGAGCGAGATCCACGAGAAGGATCCGTCGCGCCTGCAGGCCTGGCGCGAGGAGCCGGATACGGTGTTGATGCCCGGCGGCGAATCGCTGCGCCTGGTGCTGGAGCGCAGCTGGCGTGGGCTGGCGCGTGCCACCGAAGGCCTCGGCGAGCACGACACTCTGCTGGTGGTTGCGCACGATGCGGTCAACCGCGTGATCCTGTGCAAGGTGCTGGGCCTGCCGCTTTCCCGCCTGTGGACCTTCCGCCAGGCACCGACCACGCTCAACCTGCTCGAAGGCGCCGACCTGGACAGCCTGGAAGTGGTGCGCCTGAACGACTGCGCCCACCACACGCCGTTCTTCGGCGAAGCCAAGCACCGCGCCCTCTGATCCATCCCCCGCATCAACTGCTTCTGCTGGAACCGCTGCCGTGACGAACACCCCGACCACCCTGGCCGACTGGCTGGACTACATTGAACGCCAGCACCCGGCGAGCATCGACATGGGCCTGGAGCGCGTGCGCGCCGTGGCCGCGGCGATGGGCCTGGGCGCGCCGGCCAAGCGCACCATCGTGGTCGGTGGCACCAACGGCAAGGGCTCAACCGTGGCCTTCATCGAAGCCATTGCACGCGCCGCCGGCTGGAAGGTCGGTGCCTACACCTCGCCGCACCTGCTGCGCTACAACGAGCGCGTGCGCATCGACGGCCAGGACGTGGACGATGCCGCGCTGGTCGCCGCGTTCAATACCATCGAAGCCGTGCGTGGCGAGATCACGCTGACCTATTTCGAGTACGGCACGCTGGCCGCGCTGCAGCTGTTCGCCGACGCCGGGCTGGACCTGGCGGTACTGGAAGTGGGCCTGGGCGGCCGCCTCGATGCGGTCAACATCGTGGACGCCGACGTGGCGGTGATCACTACCGTGGACATCGACCATGCCGAGTGGCTGGGCGAGGATCGCGAGGCGATCGGGACCGAGAAGGCCGGCATCATCCGCGGCTGGAAGCCGGTGATCCTGGGCGAGACCGATCCGCCGTCGAGCGTGCTGCGCCGTGCCTACCTGGTTGGCGCCAATGCGATCCGTGGTGGCAGCGACTATTTCTACGAGCCGATCGATGCGCAGCGTTGGCGCTGGCGCGATGTCGGCCTGCGCATGGAACTGCCGACCCCGGCGCTGGCCGGCCCGATCCAGCTGGCCAATGCGGGTGCCGCCATCGCCGCGCTGCGCGCGCTGGACAAGCCGGTGCCGCGTGCGGCGTGGGCCGCCGGTGTCGCAGCGGCACGCATTTCCGGCCGGCTGCAGGCATTCGAGCGCGATGGCGTGCAAATCCGCGTCGACGTCGGCCACAACCCGCAGGCGGCGGGCCAGCTGGCGCGTGCGCTGAAGGCCGAGGTCTCGGCCGGGCGCACCCTGGCGGTGTACGCCGCGCTGCAGGACAAGGACGCAGCGGGGGTGGTGCAGGCGCTGGAGGACGTGGTGGGCGAGTGGACCCTGGCCGGGCTGGAAGGCCCGCGCGGGCAGAGCGCCGCCCAGCTGCAGGCACGCCTGGCCGGCACCGCCGCCGCCACGGCGCTGCTGGCTGACAGCGTCGAACAGGCACTGGCGCAGGTGCTGGCCCAGGCCGAGCGCGGTGACCGCGTGCTGGTGTTCGGCTCCTTCCATACCGCTGCCGCCGCCCTGCAATGGCTGCAGGGCGATGCCTGATACGCGTTCAGCCAACGCCGACGCCGTCCGGTCCGGCACCCGTATAATCGATGCCAATCTCCGGACAGTTGCCTGCCTCACGTGGATACGCCTCTGAAACAGCGTCTGATTGGTGCCATCGTGCTGGTGGCACTGGCCGTGATTTTCCTGCCGATGCTGGTCAAGGGACCCGCACCGGACAGCGGCGTGGCCAATGTGCCGATCGCCGCGCCGGATGCCCCGGCCGATGGCCAGTTCGAAACCCGTGAGCTGCCCCTGGTCGCCCCGGCCGGTGGTGCCACCGGCCTGCAGACCGGGCAGGCCAAGCCGCTGCAGGACGCCGCCACGCCGGCCACTCCGCCGACCGTGGACACCTCGCCGACGGTCGCCGCCGGCAACTATGCGGTCACCTTCGGTGCCTACGGCAGCAAGGCCGACGCCGACGCGGTGATCGCCTACCTGAAGCGCTCGCAGCTGCCGGGCTTCGCCGAAACGGCGACCATCAACGGACGCCAGGCGTGGCGCGTGCGCGTGGGGCCGTACGCCGACCGTGCACAGGCCGAGGCCGCCCGCCTGCAGGCGGTGAAGATCCGTGCCGATGTGAAGGCCGAAGTGATCACCCTGGATGCCGCAGCGGACAGCAGCGCCCCGGTGGCAGCCACCCCGGCACCGGCTACGCCGAGCGCCAGTACCCCATCCGCCGCCACCGCGCCGTCGGCCAGCAGCAACCCGGTGCGCAGTGAAAGCCTGCCGCCGAGTACGCCGACTGCAACGACCACTCCGGCGGCCAAGCCCGAGCCGCCGAAGCCGGCGCCGAAGCCCGAAACCCCGAAGCCCGAGCCGAAGCCGGAGGCCACCGCCAGCAAGCCGGCAACGGCCCCGGCCACGCCGGCAGCACCGGCCGCCAGCGGCGTCGGCTTTGCCGTGCAGCTGGGCGCGTTCGGCCAGGCCAACGATGCCAACGCCCTGCGCGACAAGGTCCGCGCCGCCGGCTTCAGTGCTTTTGTCGAGCAGGTGCGCACCGAAAAGGGCACCCTGCATCGCGTCCGCGTCGGGCCGGTGGCCAACCGTGGCGATGCCGAGCAGCTGAAGGCGCAGGTTGCCGCCAAGGTCGGCGTGGCCGGCATGGTCCGACCGCACCCATGACCCACGCGCAGCCTCGTTGCCAGCGCCGCCGAAGGAGCGGGGCGCCATGATCGACGTGGTGCTGCTGATCGTGATCGCCGCCTCCACCCTGCTGGGGATGCTGCGCGGCTTCGTGGGAATCGTCATCGGCACCCTGTCGTGGCTGCTGGCCGCGTGGGCGGCCTTCGCCTTCGGCAATGACGCCGCCCATTGGTGGGCCGCCCCGGCGGCCCCCGGTGGCGAACACTTCGTCGGTGGCTACCTGGGGGTCGGCATCGGCGTGATGATCGTGGTTGCGGTGATCGGCATGGTCATCAAGGCTCTGGTCCACCGCAGCATGCTGACCAGCCTGGACCGCCTGCTGGGCGGGGTGCTGGGCGCCGTGCGGGGCGGCCTGATCGCCGCGATCCTGCTGCTGCTGGGCAGTTTCACCCCGCTGACCGCCGAGCCCTCTTGGCAGCGCTCGGCGGTGCGGCCACTGCTGAACCCCACCGTTGCCTGGATGAACAGCAAGCTGCCGCACTGGGAGGTTCCCGGGGCCGATCTGCTGCCCAAGGCCTTGCCGACCGACGCGCTGTCCCCATCTGCATTGATGGAGTTGGGCAAGAACGCAGGCGCCGGGTTGGGAAAGCCGGGCGCGGCAGGCGATAATGGCATCCTCAACCAGGTAGTGGCAGGCAGCGGATGGCTGCGGCCTGCGAAAGCGGAACAGGGCGATTCCTACGATCCGGCCGAAGTGCGTCCGGACGCCCCAGCACTGCCGGACAGTATCGAGCCGGGCGATCCGGCCAATGTCGACCGCAGGCGCGGCGACCACCGCGGCCAGGTACGGCCACCTTCCTTGTAACTGGGCACAGCCCAGCGGAGACCTCGCACCATGTGTGGCATCGTCGGAATCGTCGGCAACCAGAACGTCGCCGGGCAGTTGTATGACGGCTTGACCGTCCTCCAGCACCGTGGCCAGGACGCGGCGGGCATCGCCACCGCCAACGGCAGCCGCCTGCGCGTGCAGAAGGCCACCGGCCTGGTCCGCGATGTGTTCGATGCCCGCACCATGTCCACCCTGGAAGGCAGCGTCGGCATCGCCCACGTGCGTTACCCGACTGCCGGTTCGGAAGGCATGGACGAGGCGCAGCCGTTCTACGTCAATTCGCCGTACGGCATCGCGCTGGCCCACAACGGCAACCTGATCAATACCGAGGCGCTGCGCCAGCAGGTGTTCGAACAGGACCGCCGCAACGTCAACACCGATTCGGACAGCGAAGTGCTGCTGAACGTGTTCGCCTACGAACTGGAACAGCAGCGCCAGCTGAGCCCGGAAGCCGCGATCCGCGCGGTGGCTGGCGTGCACCGCCGCTGCAAGGGTGGCTATGCAGTGGTCAGCGTGGTGCTGGGCCTGGGCCTGGTCGCCTTCCGCGACCCGCATGGCATCCGTCCGCTGGTGCTGGGCAAGCGCAGCCATGCCGAGGGCGACGAGTACATCGTGGCGTCCGAGTCGGCCGCGCTGGACGTGCTGGGCTTCCAGCGCGTGCGCGATGTGCAGCCGGGCGAAGCGCTGGTGATCACCGCGCGTGGCGAGCTGTTTTCGGAGATCTGCGCCGAGCCGGCCGAGCACACCCCGTGCATCTTCGAATACGTGTATTTCGCACGCCCGGATTCGATGATCGACAACGTGTCGGTGCACAAGGCGCGCATGCGCATGGGCATCAAGCTGGGCGAGAAGATCCTGCGCCTGCGCCCGGACCACGACATCGACACCATCATCCCGATCCCGGATACCTCGCGCGACGCTGCGCTTGAGATCTCCAACGTGCTCGGCGTGAAGTACCGCGAAGGCTTCATCAAGAACCGCTACATCGGCCGTACCTTCATCATGCCGGGGCAGGGCGAACGCGTGAAGTCGGTGCGTCGCAAGCTCAACCCGATCCACCTGGAGTTCCGCAACCGCGTGGTGCTGCTGGTGGACGATTCGATCGTGCGTGGCACCACCAGCCAGCAGATCGTGCAGATGGCCCGTGACGCGGGCGCGCGCAAGGTCTACCTGGCCAGCGCCGCGCCGCCGGTGCGCTACCCGAACATCTACGGCATCGACATGCCGGCGGCCGAGGAACTGGTCGCGCACAACCGCACCGTGGAAGAGATCGAAGCCCACCTGGGCTGCGACTGGCTGATCTACCAGGACCTGGAAGACATGGAAGCGGCAGTGAGCGAGGGCAATCCGGCGCTGCGCAACTTCGATTCGTCCTGCTTCAACGGCCACTACCCGACCGGCATTGAACCGGGCTACTTCGAGCGCATCCAGCAGCTGCGGTCGGACGACGCCAAGCACAAGCGCCGCGCCTGAGGACCAGGCGTGGTTGACGTGCCCGACGTTGCTGGCGACCTGCTGCGCGCAGCGCAGCAGTGCCTGGCCGAAGCCGACCCGCTGCGCAAGGTGGCGCTGACCCAGGCCTACGCCGCTGCGTTCCGCGCCGGCCGCCTGAAGGTGGCTGCCGACGCGCCACCGCCAAAGCCGATCCGCATGCCGGGCCGGCCGGCGCAGCTGGCGCTGGTGCACCCGCGCGAAGTGCCGCGGCGCGGACTGGGCGGTGTGGAAGGACGGGCTGCCTTCATCCACGCCATCGCGCATATCGAACTCAACGCGATCGACCTGGCCTGGGACGCGGTGTACCGCTTCCGCGACCTGCCGCCGGCGTTCCATGCCGACTGGGTCAGCTGTGCCGACGACGAATCGCGGCACTTCATGCTGCTGCGGGAGCGCCTGCAGGTGCATGGCCACGACTACGCCGACTTCCCCGCGCACAACGGCCTGTGGGAAATGTGCGAAAAGACCGCGCACGATGGCCTGGCACGCATGGCGCTGGTGCCGCGCGTGCTGGAAGCGCGCGGCCTGGACGTGACGCCCGGCATGATCGGGAAACTGCGCAATGTCGGCGATGGCGAGACCGCAGATGTGCTGGAAGTGATCCTGCGCGAGGAAGTGGCACATGTGGCTGCCGGTTCGCGCTGGTACCGCTGGTACTGCGACCGCGCCGGCGTCGAACCGCGTGCACGTTTCAAGGAACTGCTGGTGGAGTACGCCGGCGGCTACCTGCACGGACCGTTCAACATGGAAGCGCGCCTGCTGGCCGGTTTCGATGCGGATGAGCTCGCCAACCTGGTCGAACAGGCCGGTTGAAGAAAAGGGGACGGAGGGGATTAAGTCGTTTGTGGCACAAACGACTTAATCCCCTCCGTCCCCTTTTTTCAGGCGTTCGGCAATACCACGCGCTTGCCATCCACCGTCGGCCGGTTGATGTAGAACAGGCCGGGACCCGGCCGGTAGGGTAGTTCGCTGACGCCGGCATCGGCGGCGTAGGTCAGTGCGGTGTCGCCCAGTGCATCGAAGTTCCAGTGCGCCGACTGCATCAGGTAACGCCGGCGCAGCAGCGCCTCCTGTGTCTGCGTCAGCGGCTGTCCGGCCACCAGGCGCCGTGCGATCGGCTGCAGGGCGGACGGCAGCTCCCAGCCAGGAACCTCGGCGGCATTGGCGGTCCATTGCACGCCGGCGTCGATGGCCTGCTGCTGCATCACCTGCAGTGCGATCAGCTGGTAACGCCAGTCGATGCGCCGACGCAGCACCACCGCGGCGGTCACATACAGCACCGGTGACAACAGCACGCTGCGGCTGCCGGCGCGACGCTGCTGCTGCCACTGGTGCCAGACATCCACCCAGACCTCCTTCTCACCCACGCCCAGCTGCTGGCGCCAGCGTTCGGCATCGGCCTGCGTTTCAGCGTAGACCGTGGTGGCCCGCAGCAACGCCAGTGGAGGGACCTGGTAGTCGGCAACCGCGGGGCGGCGCAACTGTTGCCGGCGCGGGCGGCTGAGCAGCTTGGGACCTTCTTCCAGCTGGTTGTAGCCACCGCCGATATTGGCGTGTACGCCGGGTAGGGCGATCTCGGCAAACGGCGGTGCCACGCTGGTCAACGGATAGTGCTGGCGATGTTCATCGCGTGCAGTGAGCTGCACGACGCGACCGGCGATGCCGCTGTGCAGGGCCAGCTGCGGCCGCTCATCGGCGCGGCCGCCATTGACTGCGACAACGGTGTCGAACAGCCCGATGAAGCGCAGCACCGGCGTGGCCGGGGCGAAGTTCGCAGTGCAGGACAGGCCGGCGGCCTGCAGCAGCTGGCGCCAGCGCACGCTGTCCCAGCCCTGCAGTTGGTTGGCGATGTCACGTGCGGCAGCAGCACCGCGTGAATAACCGAACAGGTCCAGCTGCACGCCATGCAGCGGTCGCTGCCAGCGTGCGGATAGTCCCGACAGTGCGGCCGGCAGCAGCACCTGCAGCGCGCGCTGCACTTTCGCGCGAACGCCACTGGCACCGATGCCGAAGGCCAGCCCGATCAGATCGTCGTCGGCATCATCGCGGGTACCCACGCCTTCGACATAGATCGACAGCGAGGGAGCGGCCATCGCATCACGGCGGCTGTCCGGATACAGCTGCTGCAGGCGCGCGATGTTGGTCAGGCCGTTGTCGTAGCTGCTGGTCAGCCGGCTCTGGTAGGTCGAATCATCGTCCGCGCGCAGCTGCGCCGGTCGAGGCTGCGGAACCTGCGGACGGCCGCGCGCCAGGTTGTGTGCGTTGTTGCGGGTGCCGTCGAAGAACAGGCCGATCCGCAGCAAGCCGACATCTTCGTCCGTGTCCTTCGCTGGTGCCATGTGCATTCCCCGTCGTGGCCGCGTCACGGTAGCGCGAAAGCGGTGTATTGGCGAAGTGTAGTGACGCTTTTGACCTTACTTAACGCAGATGCGGTCGATCACAGTTCCTGATTTTCATTTCCATCTTCTATTGAATTCACACGACCCGCGCAGGCCATATGGCCAAACCCGGCAAACCCGGGCGTGCTGCATCAACGCTGTTCACATCATTCAAGGAGCGACGCAATGTTGTCCAGATCGATTGGCAAAGCGGCAGGTGGCCTGGTGTTGGGTTTGTCGGTGGCGGCAGCCGCGCACGCGGCACCGTTGTTCGAACCGGTGACGGTCATCAGCCGGGCATCGGCCAACAGCGAGCCTGCACTCGGCAAGCTGCTGGCCACCCCGTCCACGGCGACGGTGCAGGAAGTGCGTGTCGACGCGGCGGCTACGGCGCAGCCGCAGCTGGAATTCGAGCTGCTCGGCAAACGGGTGCAGGCGGTGCGCAGCAAGGTCGAGGCGCTGCCCGATGGTGGCAGCATCTGGTACGGCCAGTTCCGTTCGCCGTCCGACCGGTTGACCGCCGCCACCTCCAGCGGCCAGGACGATCCGGGCAATTCGTTGATCCTGGTACGTTCGGGCGACACCATCACCGGTTCGATCCGCAAGGACGGCAAGCTTTATCGCCTGCGTCCACTGGGTAACCGCCACGTGCTGGTCGAAGTCGACGAATCGAGGATGCCAGCCGATCATCCGGCTGACTACAACCAGCTGCCGAAGATCCCGATGGCCGACAACGACCACATCGGCATCGCGCAGGCCTCGTCGGGAACGCCGGCGACCATCCGCGTGCTGGTGGTGGCGACCAATGCGGCGGTCACTGCCTATGGCGGCAACATGCAGTCGCTGGTGCAGCTGGCGGTGGCCGAGTCCAACCAGGGTTACGTCAACAGCAACGTTGGAATCACCATGCAGCTGGCCGGTTACGAGACCACCAGTTACACCGAGTCCGGCAGCTTCGATACCGATCTGGCGCGCTTCCGCGGCACCAGTGATGGCTACATGGACAGCATCCACACCAGCCGCAACAACACGGCGGCCGACGTGGGCGTGCTGCTGATCAACAACACCGCGTACTGCGGCCTGGCCTCGGGCATCGGTTCGACGGCATCGACCGCCTTCGCGGCGGTGTACTGGGATTGCGCGACCGGCTACTACTCCTTCGCACACGAGATCGGCCACCTGCAGAGCGCGCGGCATGATATCGCGACCGACTCGAGCACCTCGCCCTACGCCTATGGCCACGGCTATCGCTACGAGCCTGCCACCGGCACCGGTTGGCGCACGATCATGGCCTACAACTGCACCCGCAGCTGCCCGCGCCTGAACTACTGGTCGAACCCGAACATCAGCTACAACGGCATCCCGATGGGCAATGCCAGTACCGCCGACAACCAGCGCGTGCTGGTCAATACCAAGGCCACCATCGCGGCCTTCCGCTGAGGCCAGGCGCCGACCAGGCGCGGCGTCTACCCGGGCACGTGCACCTGCCCGGGTAGATGCCAACCTTGGTTGGCACCCTCGGACCCATCATTCGCGCGCGAGCGTATCCAGCGACCAGCCGCCGGCATCCACGCGCAGCACCGAACCCTGCTCGTACCAGTCGCCCAGCACGATGCGGGTGCAGGCACGGCCACCGGCCTGCAGCGAATGGATCGCCGGGCGGTGGGTGTGGCCATGGATCATCGTGTCCACGCCATGGCGCGCGAACGTGGCATCGACTTCGGACGGCGCCACGTCGGTGACGGTCTCGAACTGCGCGCGATCACCCTGCTTCATTTCCGACTGGCGGGCCTGGCTGGCTTCGCGCGCCTTCTGCGCGAACGCGATACGCGCTGCCAGCGGCTGTGACAGGAACTGTGCCTGGAACGCCGGGTCACGCGTCTGTGCACGGAACTGCTGGTAGGGAATGTCATCGGTGCACAGCAGGTCACCGTGCTGCAGCAGCACCGGGCGACCGTAGAGGTCGATCATGCACGGGTCGGGCAGGATGCGCAGGCCGGCACGGCGCGCGTAGTCCTCGCCAAGCAGGAAGTCACGGTTGCCGCGGATGAAGTACACCGGCACGCCGCTGTCGGACAGCACCTTCAGTGCATCGGCCACCGCGTCGGCGGCGGGCGAGGGAGTGTCGTCACCGATCCAGGCTTCGAACAGGTCGCCGAGGATGTACAGCGCATCGGCGCCGGGCGCCTGCTCGCGCAGGAAGCGCAGGAACAGGTCGGTGATCTCCGGACGGCTGGGGTCCAGGTGCAGGTCGGAAATGAACAACGTGGTCATGCGGGCATTCTAGGGCATCAACGATGACGGTAGCGCCGCCGGCATCGTGGGGATCAGATCCCTCCCCGAAGGAAAACGGATCTGACCCCGGGGGCTACACCGGCAACGGTAACCAGGCCAGGCTGGCCGAGGCCAGCCCGATGGCGATGCCGGTGGCGGCCAGCACATCGGACGGGTAGTGCAGGCCGAGTACCACCCGCGACAGCGCCACGCCCGCGGTGAACGGCACCAGCAGTGGCGCCAGCCACGGGTAATAGGCCAGCGCCACGATGGTGAACGACACCGCGTGCAGGGTATGCCCGGAGGGGAAGCTGAACTCGTCCAGCGGTGCCACCCAGGCACGGATGCGCAGGTCGGCGGCATACGGGCGCGGGCGCCGGGTCCAGCGCTTGAGGCCCTTGTACAGCAACAGCGCGGCCAGGCCGGTGGCGGCCATGTGCACCGATGCGCGCAGGCCGTCGAAGCCATCAAGCAGCACCAGGGCGCCCATCAGCACATACCAGAACACGCCATCACCGAGCCGGCTGATGACCGCGAACAGGCGGCGCACACGGCGGCGGCGGCAGTAGTGGTTGGCCCGCCGGCACAGGCGCGCTTCGCGGTCGGCCAGCAGTTCAAGCCGCGTTGTGCGCATGGCCGGTCCTCCGCGACTGGGCCAGTTCGGCCAGCAGGGCGTCGAATTCCGCCACCACCTGCTGCGGATGCAGGCGCTTCATGGCGCGTGCGGCGTTGCTGCCCAGCACGTGGCGCTGCGCGTCATCCGCGGCCAGTTGCACGGCCGCGTCGATGAACTGCTCGTCGTTGTCCACTGCAGCGCCATTCTCGCCATTGCGCAGGTACTCGCGCGCCGCGCCATAGTCGAAGGCCACCGTTGCCACACCGCTGGCCATGCTTTCAAGGGTCACGTTGCCGAAGGTCTCGCTGCGGCTGGGGAACAGGAACAGATCGCCGCTGGCGAAATGACGTGCAAGCGCATCGCCACGCTGGACGCCGCAGAAGATGAAGTCGGGATTTTCATGCGCCAGCTTTTCGCGGGCCGGGCCATCGCCCACCCACACGAAGCGGGCCTTCGGACGGATCTGCTGCAACCGACGGAAGGCCTTCACCGCCAGGCCGAGGTTCTTTTCCGCGGCGATGCGGCCGACGTAGATCGCCACCAGGCCGTTGCCGTCCACGCCCCACTCTTCGCGCAGGGCAGGGTCACGGCGGTTCGGATCGAACTGCTGGCTGTCGACCGCGCGCGCCAGCAGGCGCACGCGTTCGAAGCCCTGTTCGCCGAGGAACTGCTGCAGTTCGCGGGTAGGTACCAGGGTTGCATCGGCCTGGTTGTGGAAGCGGCGCATCCAGCGCATCGCGGCGGCCTGCAGCCAGGCCACGCCGTAGTCGGGCAGGTACTCGTCGAAGCGGGTGTGGAAGCCACTGGCCACCGGGATGCCGAGGCGCCGTGCGGTGCGCACCGCCGACCAGCCCAGTGGGCCTTCGGTGGCGACATAGACGGCATCCGGGCGTTGCTGCTGCCAATGGCGACCGAGCCGGATCGGTGCCGGCATGCCGAAGCGCAGGCCGGGGTAGCGCGGCAGGGCGGCGCCGGGAACCAACAGGGTGCCCGGTGCGGAGTCCAGCGCTTCGTTGGCCTGGCGGGGCCGGATCAGGTCGATCTCATGGCCGGAATTGCGCAGTCCCTGCTCCAGCCCCTGCACGGTGAGGGCAACGCCGTTCACTTCCGGCGGATAGGTCTCGGTGACGATGGCATAGCGCATGGCGGGCCTCCGGGTTTCCGGCATGCTCGGGCCTGGCGATGTAGCCGATGTGACCGCTTTGCGACCGGCAGATGACGCGGCCGGAAGCGTACGCCATCACGGCCCCGAAGGGCCGTGGTGGGCACCGTGCGTGGTGCGTGGATCAGAAGCGCTGCTGGTATTTCATGTAGATGAAACGGCCGATGTCGAAGCCACCGTAGTAGGAGAAGTTGGCACTCGGCTGGCTGTACATGGCCGGGCCCTGGCGGCCGAACGCGTTGTTGGCGCCGATCGAAACGGTGGCGTCCCACGGCAGGCTGTAGCGCGCCTGCACGTCATGGAAGGTGACCGATCCACGACGGTTGTAGTCGCGCGTACCGCTGAACCACGGCGCGCGCTGGTCGGGGTGGGAACACTCGTTCGGATAATCCTCCGCACCCAGGCAGCGTTCCTTGACGGCGGAGAAGTAACGCAGGCCCCAGGTCAGGCCGAGGTTGCCATGCTCCCAGCCCAGCGACGCGTTGGAGCGCACGCGGAAGCCGATGCCGCCGTTGGTGGCAATGCCATTGCTGGGGATGGCCGGTACGCCGGCTTCGTTGGTGGTCTTCTCTTCGGCGTTGACCACATAGGTGGACTTCCAGTCAGCGCTCAACCTGCCCCAGCGGGTTTCGACCTTGTGGCCGATCTCCAGGTCGTAGCCTTCTGCCTGGCGGAAGCCGCTGTTGCGGTTGCCGAAGTTGAGTTTGTTGACGATGCCCAGCTCCGGGTCGCGGGTGAAGCTGCTGCAGCGCTCGGCAATACCCAGCTCGTAGCAGTCGCGAAGGATGTCGTTGGGATGGTCGGAGACGATGGTGTTGTCAATGCGGATCTTCCACCAGTCCAGTGCGATGTGAAGCCCTTCGGCGAACGTCGGGCTCCAGACCAGGCCCAGAGTGCGGCTGGTCGAAGTTTCCGGCTGCAGGTCGGGATTGGAGCCGTTGGTGAAGGGCAGGGGCGTCTGCCCACTGCTGCCGGTGATGGGTTCATTGCCCTGGCCGAGCTGGCGGTAGGTGTCGGCGTTGGCGATGTCGGCAGCACAGCGCGCGCGGACCTCGGCACTGCTTGCGGCTGCGCCATGGACCGTATCGCAGGGATCGCGGAAGCCGGTGGTGAACGTCTCCGAGCCGCCGCCGTACAGGTTGGCGATGGTCGGCGCACGGAAGCCCTGTGCCCAGGTGCCGCGGACCAGCAGCTGATCGATCGGCTTCCAGGTGAAGCCGAACTTGCTGTTGAGGGTTCCGCCGAAGGTGGAGTAGTCCGAGTACCGCGTCGCCGCGCTGAGGGTCAGTTCGCGGGCGCCGGCGAGCTCGCGCAGCACCGGCACGCTCAGTTCCAGGTAGGCCTCGTCGACGCGGTAGCCGCCACCGGTGGGGCCTGCCGCCAGGTTGGTGGTGGCACCGGTCTGCGCAAGTGCATCAGGGATGAAGCGGCCGTCCTCGCGGCGGCTCTCGGCCCCCACGGCGAAGCCCAGCTCACCGGCGGGCAGGCTGGCAAGGCTGCCGCTGAGGTTGGCGAACAGGTTGCGGGTGGTGGTGCGGCCGCGGGTGAGTTCTTCCGGGAACAGCCAATCCTGGAGCTCCGTGTTGCCGGTCAGGCCATAGGGATCGTCCTGGCCATACGGAACCAGCGGGTTCCAGGGTTTGCAGCCTGCGATCGGCGCATCTGGCGTTCCGCATTCGACCTTGCCGGTTGCCGGGTTGTAGAACGAAGGACCGGTGGCATCGGCCACGCGCTGCTTGTGCAGGTTGCCGGTGGCACGTTGGGTCAGCTCACTGCGGTTGTACTGGTAACCCGCTTCCCAGTCGAAGTCGCGACCGCCGAATTCGAAGTTGCCCTCGAGTGCCGCGACGGCCTGCCAGGTGGTCAGATCGCTGGTGCTGACGCGAGGAATCTCCCAGGTACGACGGTTCCAGTGCACATCGCTGGGCGTGTCGTAGCCGTGATGGCTGCCGAACGGATTGAACCAGCTGTCGGCCGACATCGGGGTGATGCCGGCTGGGCCGGACTGGAAGGGATAGCCGGCAATCTGGCGCGTGGTGGTGCGCCGGTTGTAGGCCAGCTGGGTGTTGAAACGGACCTGGTCGTTCAGCTCCACGCGCGCATCGACGAAGATTGAATCGCGCTTGATCGGCGTCTGCAGATGCATCTGCTCGTTGCTGTTGCTGACATCACCGGTGAACGGTGTGTTGTCGCTGAGGTGGAAGCTGTCCGGCCCACCTGGCTGGCTGCCACGGTCGAGCGAGTAGCTGCAGCCCCGGCTGTTGCTGCAGCCGGGGCCCTTGAAGCCGGTGATGCGACCCCACTGGCCGACCGTGGTCCAGCCGTCATCCGCGTGGCCGTCGGTATAGGTATAGGCACTGAAGCCGCGGTCTCTGGCCCAGACGCCCTTTTCTTCGACATGCTCGGCAGCAACGCTGATGGAAGCACGGTCATTGGACCAGCCGGCAACCACGTCGTACTGGGTACGGGCACCGTCGCCTTCACTGTATTGGCCGTGATAGACGTTGGCGGTTACACCCTGAACGTTGCGCCGGGTGATGATGTTCACCACGCCGGCCATCGCGTCGGACCCGTAGATGGCCGAGGCACCGTCCTTGAGCACTTCCATGCGTTCCACCGCAGCGGCAGGAATGCTGGAGATGTCCTGAAAACCCGAAGTGGTCATGCCCAGCCGCTTGCCGTTGACCAGCACCAGGGTGCGCTGGGCACCGAGGCCACGCATGTTCATGTAGCTGCCGCCGGCGGCTTCGCCGGCGCTCAACGGGCTGGCGCGGCTCAATGCCGGGCTGCCGGTCGCGGTCAGGTTCTGCAGGATGTCGGCAACGGAGTTGAAGCCCTGTCGCTCGATGTCGGCGCGGCTGACGGTCAGCACCGGCTGTGCGGTTTCCAGGTCGACCTGGCGGATGCGTGAGCCGGTGATTTCGATGCGGTCCAGCGTGGTGGCTTCCGGTGCCTGCTGCGCGAGCGCTGGAACGGCCAGGGTTGTGGTCGCCGTGATTGCAAGCGCACGACGGATCGCCAGCCCCAGTGCGGGAATACGGATGGTCATGGGTGTCTCTCTCTCAGTCTTCGAAGTCTTCGGTGCGCAGCCAAGCGGGCCGCGCCAACGCCACCGCAGGCGGTGGTTGTTCGAACCTAGTGAAGGAGGAGAGGGAGATGTATGGGGAAAGGACGAAATCGCCATGGAGCGGCATGACGCTTCCGCACAAACCGGAAGTGAATCAATCGATTGATCTGATCGACGGCGGAGCGATGGACGATGCACCCTCGCCCCGACTCTGGACCGAAAGCGTCATGGCATTTGTTGGCAGCGACAGCCTGCGCGGAAACAGAAAAGACCACGGCTCCGAAGGGCCCTGGTCGTAGAGCTTCAACAGTTTGTCGAACACGCGCGGAACAGGCCTTTGGCGACGCGTCATGACGTGCCGCCCTGGCCGTAGGGATCAGGCCACGAACGGCCGGAACTGGATGCCCAGCCCGGCGATGCCGTCGGTCTCGCCGATCAGGTCGGCGCGGAGCAGCGGGCGCGCATCGATGAAGGCCTGCGGCACGATCAGCGACAGGCGATTGTCGTCCGCGGTCAATTCCAATGCCGGCAGCGGATCGTCCTCGTGTGCGCGGTTGAGCAGTACCGCCAGGCGCAGCAGGGCGGCCAACCGGCGTGCGGTCAGCAGCAGGCGCTCGGGCAGGGCGTCGAACGCGGTCTTGGTCACGCTGCGGCGATGGCTGCGTACCAGTGCGGCCAGCATCTGCTGCTCCTGCCGCGAGAAGCCGGCGATGTCCGAGTGTTCCAGCACGTAGCTGCCATGCACGTGGTAGCCGCTGTGGGCAATCATCAGGCCCAGCTCGTGCAGGCGCGCGGCCCAGCCGAGCATGCGTGCGTCGTCGGCATCGAGTTTCCAGCGCTCCTGCACCTGCTCCAGCAGCGACAGCGCGGTGTCCTGCACGCGGTCGGCCTGTACCGTGTCGATGCCGTAGCGCTGGCTGAGCGCGGCCACCGATTCGTCGCGCAGGTCGTTCTCACCGGCACGGCCGACGATGTCGTACAGGATGCCTTCGCGCATCGCCGCCTTGCTGACCAGCAGCTTCTGCAGACCCAGGGCCTGGAAGGCGGCCTCCAGCACCAGGATGCCGCCGGCGATGATCGGGCGGCGGTCGCTGGACAGGCCCGGCAACTGGATGTCGTCGATCTTCTTGGCCTTCAGCAGCTCGTCGCGCAGCTGGGGCAGGGCCTCGGCGTTGATCGCGCCTTTGCTCAGCTTCATCGTCGCGCAGATCTCGCTGATTGCCTTGTGCGTGCCCGAAGATCCGAGCGCTTCCTGCCAGCCCAGTGCGCGGTACTTGCTGGCAAAGGGCTGGAATTCGCGGCCGATCTCGGCCAGCGCGTCCTTCCAGCGCTTCTTGCTCAGCTTGCCGCCGGGGAAGAAGCGGCGGGTGCTGGCGATGCAGCCGGCCTGCAGGCTTTCACGCTCCAGGGTCTGCATGCCCATGCCGATGATGAATTCGGTGGAGCCGCCGCCGATGTCGATGACCAGCCGGCGCTGGCCGGGCTTGGGCGGTTGCGCGTGGGCCACGCCGAGGTAGATCAGGCGCGCTTCTTCGCGGCCACTGACCACTTCGATGGCATGCCCCAGCGCGGTTTCGGCCGGGACCAGGAACGACTGCGGCGAGCGCAGCTGGCGTACGGTGTTGGTGGCCAGCGCGCGTACCCGGTGCGGCGGCACATTGCGGATGCGCTGGCCGAAACGGGCCAGGCATTCCAGCGCGCGCTGCCGTGCGGCGGAAGAGAGCCCACCTTTGCCATCCAGGCCATCGGCCATGCGCACGGTCTCGCGCAGGCGGTCGATCACCCGCAGCTGGCCGAGCGTGTAGCGCGCGATGACCATGTGGAAACTATTGGAGCCAAGGTCGATGGCGGCCAGCAGGTCGCCATCCTGCAATGCGGGCGGAGTCGTAGTGGTATGCGGCATGGGCGAATGTTAGCCGAAGGGGCGGTGTGCTCGTCACCGCGCGGCCTTCACATTTTGGAAGAGGGGAGTGCGGCAGGGCTGCGCCCTGCACCCGCAGAGGCAACGTCAACGTCAACGTCAAAAGCGGTATCCGTGGGATGGCGGGGTGGATCCGGTTGCGGGGGACGCCGTGAACCCATCCTTGGGGGCTTGGCCGCGGCATCCATGCCGCGGACACCCCCGCAACCGGACCCACCCCGCCTTCGACAGTTCCCTGCGATCTGCCGGGACGGCGTGCTGTGCGGCTGCTGGTGGGTGTCGACCTTGGTCGACACGGTAGATCCACGCCATGCGTGGATGAGTCCAAACGCGCCGACCTTGGTCGACACGTACCGGATCAGAGGCCCTGCATCAATGCCATCTGCGCAGAATGCGGGGCTTCGTCGTGCGCCGGGGCACGCTTGTGGTAGATGCCGTCGGCATCCAGTTCCCAGGCGTTGAGGTTGTCGTCCAGGTAGTTCTGCAGCACCTCGCGGTAGACTCGCTTGGCCAGCTCCGGGTCGAGGATCGGGAAGCAGGTCTCGACCCGGCGCAGCAGGTTGCGCTCCAGCCAGTCGGCGCTGGCGCAGTACATCTCCGGTGCGCCGTCGTTGCCGAACCAGTAGACGCGGCTGTGCTCCAGGAAGCGGCCGACGATCGAGCGCACGCGGATGTTGTCCGAAATGCCCGGCACACCCGGGCGCAGGGTGCAGGCGCCGCGGATGATCAGGTCGATCTGCACGCCGGCCTGCGAGGCGGCGTACAGCGCGCGCACCACCTGCGGTTCGTTCAACGCGTTCATCTTGGCGATGATCCGCGCGGGGCGACCGGCGGCGGCGATGCGCGTTTCGCGCTCGATGCGGCCGAGGATGCCGGTGTGCAGGGTGAAGGGCGACTGCAGCAGGCGCTTGAGCTTCATCTTCGAGGCCAGCCCGGACAGCTGCTGGAACAGCAGGTGCACGTCGTTGCCGATGTCCGCATCGGCGGTGATCAGGCTGATGTCGGTGTACGCGCGGGCGGTGCCGCTGTGGTAGTTGCCGGTGCCCAGGTGTACATAGCGGCGCAGCTTGCGGCCCTCGCGGCGCACGATCAGCAGCATCTTGGCGTGGGTCTTGTAGCCGACCACGCCGTACACCACCTGTACGCCGGCTTCCTGCAGGCGATCGGCCAGGCCCAGGTTTGCCTCTTCGTCGAAGCGTGCGCGCAGTTCAACGACCACGGTCACGTCCTTGCCGTTGCGCGCAGCCTGGATCAGCGCATCGACAATCAGCGAATCCTTGCCGGTGCGGTACAGGGTCTGCTTGATCGCCAGCACGTTGGGGTCGATCGCCGCCTGCCGGATCAGGTCCAGCACCGCGGTGAAAGCATCGAACGGGTGGTGCAGCAGCAGATCCTGGCGCGCCGCGGTTTCGAAGATGCCGTCGCTGTCGCGCAGCGTGCGCGGGGTCATTGGCGGGTACTTCAGGTCCGGCTGTGCGATCAGGTCGTACAACTGGATGATGCGGTTGAGGTTGACCGGGCCGTCGATGCGGTACACCGCGTTCTCGGTCAGGCCGAAGTTCTGCAGCAGGGTGCGCACGATCTCGCGCGGCATGTCCTGCGCGATTTCCAGCCGCACCGCCGGCCGGTAGCCGCGATCGACCAGTTCGTCGCGCAGTGCCAGCGCCAGGTTCTCCACCTCCTCCTCGTCCACCACCAGCTCGGAGTTGCGGGTGACGCGGAACTGGTAGGCCCCCTGGACTTCCATGCCCGGGAACAGCTCATCGACGAAGGTGGACAGCACCGAGGACAGGAACACGAAATTCTGCGACCCGCCGAGCTTCTCCGGCAGCTGGATGATGCGCGGCAGCGAGCGCGGCGCACGCACGATGGCCAGATGGCCGGCGCGGCCGAATGCGTCGGTGCCCTTCAGCACCACCACGATGTTCAGCGACTTGTTGAGGATCTTCGGGAACGGGTGCACCGGGTCCAGGCCCAGCGGCGACAGCACCGGCATGATCTCGTTGCGGAAATAGGCGCGCAGCCAGCGCCTCTGCCGATCGGTCCAGGAGTGGCGGCCGAGCACGCCGATGCCGGCCTCCATCAGCGCCGGGCGCAGCGTCTCGTTCCAGCAGCGGTACTGCTGGTCGACCAGTTGTGCCGCGCGGTCGTGGATGGCGTTGAGGATGGCCTGCGGGCTCATCCCGTCCGGTGCCGGTGGCAGGCCGAATTCCTGCGCGTGGCGGACGGCGGCGGCGCGGATCTCGAAGAACTCGTCCAGGTTGGTGCAGGAGATGCACATGAAGCGCAGGCGCTCCAGCAGCGGCACCTGCGGATCCATCGCCTGCGCCAGCACGCGGAAGTTGAAATCCAGCTGCGACAGCTCGCGGTTGATGTAGAGCGCCGGGTCGCGCAACGGATCGTTGTCCGGGCTCACGGGGAGGGGGAGGGATCCGAGGCTGCTCATGGCGTCATTCTTCGATGGAAGTCAGGGGGGCGGACTCGCGCGGGCGCACGTGGTCGGCATCGAAATGGCAGGAGAACACCGAGCCCTTGCCGACCTCGCTTTCAATCTCCAGCCGCGCGTGGTGCAGGCCGAGGATGTGCTTGACGATGGACAGGCCCAGGCCGGTACCGCCGCTTTCGCGGGAGCGGCTGCTGGAGACACGGTAGAAACGTTCGGTCAGGCGTGGCAGGTGGGAAGCCGGGATGCCGTAACCGGAATCGCGCACCGCCAGCACCGCGCCCTCGCCTTCGCGACGGAACTCCACGGCGATGCGGCCACCGGCCGGCGTATAGCGCACCGCATTGGTGACCAGGTTGGAGAAGGCGCTATGCAGCTCCTTGGTGGAACCCTGCAGGTCGACGCCGGCCAGATCGTCGATGCTGATCTGGTGGCGGCCCTGGCTGTGCGCTTCGGCCTCGCGGCGTAGTGTGGCCAGCATCGGCTGCATGGCGACGGTCTCTTCCTCGCTGTGCTCCTGCGACTCCAGCCGCGACAGGGTCAGCAGGTCTTCCACCAGCTGGGCCATGCGCTGGCTCTGCTTGCGCATTTCTTCCAGCATCGGACCGGTGCCCGGGAAATCCTCCGGGTCCATCATGTCCAGGTAACCGTGGACCACGGTGAGCGGCGTGCGCAGTTCGTGTGAAACGTTGGCGACGAAGTCGCGGCGCACCTGTTCCAGGCGCAGCAGCTTGCTGACGTCGCGGGCGATCAGCAGCCAGTAGTCCGAAGAATACGGAATCAGTCGCAGGTTCAGGCGGATCGCAGGATCGACCGGTGAGGGCACGTCCAGGATCGGCTCGGCGTTGCGGCCGCCGGCCAGCCAGTGCGCCAGCGGCATCGGCTGCAGGCGTTCGACCAGCGCCTCGCCGAGGTCGCCCGGATGATGCAGGCCAAGCAGGGCGGTGGCCGCTTCGTTGAACCACTGCACGCGCTGGCTGTTGCGGTCCAGCACCACCACGGCATCGGGCAGCGCGGCGGCAGCGGCGCGGTAGCTGCGCAGCATGTCGAGCAGGCGGCGCTTGCGAACGCGCATTTCCACCTGGTTGCGGTACAGCAGGCGGTCCAGCTCGTTCCAGACGCCGGTGCCTTCCTCGGCGGTATCCCAGCGCTGGCGCGCGGTCAGCCGGCGCAGCACGCTGCGCAGCCGCCAGTAATGCCAGGCCAGGGTGGCCATCGCGCCCAGTGCGATGCACAGCCACAGGTGACCCGTGAACCACCCCACCAGTCCGGAGAACAGCAGTACCGCGGCAACGGTGGCCAGGGTCTTCAACCAGGCAGAGCGGATGTGGCGGGGCATTGCGATCTCGTCGTTGAAGTGCGGCGGTTCACTGGGGTGAACCGAGGGTTATAGCAGAGTTGCCGGCGCCGGCACCCGCGGGTGCGCGGCGTCGGCACGACGAGACTCAGGTCGCGGTGGAGAAGCGGTAGCCGGCGCCGCGCACGGTCTGCACCATGTTCTCGGCGTTGAACGGTTCCAGCGTCTTGCGCAGGCGGCGGATGTGCACGTCGATGGTGCGCTCCTCCACGTACACGCTGCCGCCCCACACATGGTCCAGCAGCTGGGCGCGGGTGTAGACGCGCTCGGGGTGGGTCATGAAGAAGTGCAGCAGGCGGTACTCGGTCGGGCCGATCGGCACCGGCTGGTCGTTGGCGAACACGCGATGGGCGGCGCCGTCGATGCGGATCGGGCCGACGGCCACGCTGCCGTCCTCGTCGTCCTCGCGGGCGCGGCGCATGACCGCACGGATGCGGGCCAGCAGTTCGCGCGCCGAGAACGGCTTGACCACATAGTCGTCGACGCCGGCTTCAAGGCCACCTACGCGGTCGTTCTCTTCACCGCGGGCGGTCAGCATGATGATCGGCACTTCGCGGGTCAGCGTTTCCTTGCGCCAGCGGCGGGCCAGGTCCAGGCCGCTGGTGCCGGGCAGCATCCAGTCCAGCAGGATCAGGTCGGGGACGCGGTCGGCGATGGCGGTCTGGGCCTCACGGGCATCGCCGGCGTGGACCGGTTCGTAATCGCCCTTGCGCAGGGCGAAGGCGACCATTTCACGGATCGCGGGCTCGTCATCGACGATCAGGATGCGTTTCTGCACGAGGACACCGTAGGGCTCGGTTACTGGAGTGGTGCCAGTAGACTACGGTTTGATGACATGTTTGTGACTACCTGGCCGGAACCGGTCGGGATTGCCATCGACCGGTCATGCAACACTCAGCGGCGGTCCAGGTCCGGGTCCTGCACGCCCTGGCGGCGCAGCTCCAGCACGGTGGGGGTGATCGCCTCGATGCGCGCATCCACCCGCGCCCGGCCCACGTAGTCCAGCGCCGGGTTGCGCTTGAGGGCCTGCAGCTGCATCAGCGATTGCTCCGGGCGGCCGCTGAGGAAGGCGGCCTCGGCATAGGCCTCGCTGGCGCGCACGCTGTCACCGGCCAGCTCGCTGGCGCGGGCGTATCGCTGCTGGAAGACCGGATCGTTACCACTTTGCGACAGCAGGGGCCGCAGCATGGCCTGCGCGCGCTGGCCCGCCTCGCGGGTGCCCTGTTCGTTCAGGATCTCGGCGTAGGTCAGGGCCACGGGCCGGCTGTTGGGGTGCTCGCGCAGCAGCTGCTCGAAACGGGTGTTGGCCTGCGCGCCCAGCCCGGCACGCGATTCGGCCTCGCCCAGGCCCAGTGCCAGCCACAGGTTGTCCGGGCGGGTCTGCAGCAGGCTGGCCAGGGTCTGCCGGGCCTGCGTGGCACCGCTGCGGCCGCCGCGCATGACCGCCAGCGCCTGGCCATAGCGCTGGGCGTCGTTGAGACCGTCCTTCTGCCGCTTGGCCATGTCCGCGTATTCGCGCTCCAGCTCGGCGGTGGAATCGGCGCTCAGCACGCGCAGGCGCTCGCGTGCCCACTCGAAGTCGCCGCTGGCGCCACGGGCCAGCTGGCCGACCGGAACGCGCAGCACGCTGCTGGGCAGCAAGGGGTTGTTTCCTCGCAGCAGGGGCTCGGCCAGGCCCGGATCGGCTGGATTCACCCGCTCCCTGCGCTCGCCGCTGGGGGTGCTGGTGGTCAGCAGCACCGTGTCCTTCTTCATCTGCTCGGCGCGGGCCTTGGCCTCGCTGATGCGGGTGATGTTGACCGGATGGGTGCGCAGGAACTCGGGCACGCTGTAGCCGCCCTCGTTGCCGCGCATCGCTGCCGACATGCGCTCGAAGAAGCCGGCCATGGCATCCACGTCGTAGCCGCTGCGCGACAGGGTACGGATGCCGAGGCGGTCGGCTTCCGATTCGTTGGAGCGGGTGTAGTTGATCTGCCGCTGCTGCATCAGGCCCATGCCGGAGCTGATCGCGGCCATCGTCGCGTTGCCGGAGGAGGTGCTGTTGCTGGCCTGCGCGGCGACCACCGCCGCCAGCATGCCGAGCAGGATCGGGATCTGGTCGCGCTGGGCGCGTTCGACCCCGCGCAGCACGTGCTGCTGGGTGACGTGCGCGATTTCGTGCGACAGCACTGCAGCCACCTCGTCCTCGCGCTCGGCGGTCAGCACCAGGCCGGCATTGACCCCGATATAGCCGCCCAGCGTGGCGAAGGCGTTGATCTGGCGGTCCTTCATCACGAAGAACGTGTAGGGCTGGCGCGGCTGGTCGCTGTTGGAGCCAAGCCGGGTGCCCATGGTCTGCAGCCAGTCGTTCACCAGTGGGTCGTCCAGCAGGTAGCCGTAGTTGCGCAGCTCGCGCAGCATCATCGCGCCGTACTCGGCCTGGCGCGCCGGGGTCAGCAGCTCGCCGGCCGAGGAGCCGATGTCGGGCAGCTTCTCCTGGGCCTGGGCCAGCGGCATGGCCAGGGCCAGGGTAACGGCGGTAGTCAGCAGCAGGGCTCGCAAGCGGAAGGTCCTCGGGCAGGGCGCGCCAAGCGTGGCAGGGCAGGGGGCAACCATTCGTTAACCCACAGTGTTGCGGCGGTGGCGTGGAATTTCCAGCGCACCGGTACCATATGTAGACCGTCGATCCATCGTGGAGTTTCCCGTGACAGCCCAGACCGCCGGCGGCGCCCCCGCCATCACCATCTATTCCACCGCCGTCTGCCCGTACTGCGTGGCCGCCAAGAACTTCCTGAAGAGCAAGGGCCAGCAGTGGACCGAGGTCCGCATCGACCTGGACCCGGCCGAGCGCGAGAAGATGATGGCACTGACCCGCCGCACCAGCGTGCCGCAGATCTTCGTCGGCGACGTCCACGTGGGCGGCTACGACGACATGATGGCCCTGCACCGTGAAGGCAAGCTCGAGCCGCTGCTGGCCGGGCAGGGCCAGGCATGAGCGCGGCCGACGACGGCAGCAAGGACCGCATCGCCGAATTCACCGACTTCCGCAAGCGCATGAACGAACGCATCCTGGGCGAACCGAACCAGGTGGTGCGGCGCTTCTTCGCACTGGACACGCAGACCTACCAGGCCGGCGCGCTGGATGTGAAGACCAAGGAACTGCTGGGCCTGGTGGCCTCAATGGTGCTGCGCTGCGACGACTGCATCAGCTACCACGTGGCCCAGTGCAAGGACGCCGGCGTGACCCGTGAAGAGTTCTTCGAGACCTTCTCGGTCGGCCTGGTGGTGGGCGGTTCCATCGTGATCCCGCACCTGCGCCGCGCGGTCGACTTCCTCGACCAGCTTGAAGGCGGCGCCAGCGCTCCGGCAGCGCACGAGCACTGAGGGTAGTGCCGGCCGCTGGCCGGCATCGCCTGAACTCGACCTGGCCGAGGTTGCCGGCCAGCGGCCGGCACTACCGGGCCCGCGAGGGGGCCTGTCCCGCGATCCAGCAGCCCAGGAGCCCCTTCTTGTTGAAGGGGCGCGCCGACAGGCGGGGGTAGAGGAAGAATGCGCGGGCAATTCTGCCTGAGCCGGGCACTGGGACCATGGTCTATTTGGGACCTCGGCCCCGTCTCAGGCATAATTGCCGGTGAAACTTCCTTTGCGCCGGCGTTTCCGGGCACGTCCGGACGGCGTTTTTCCCCCTGTTCGGAACATCGATCAATGACGCAGAAAATTACGGTCATCCGCGGCGACGGCATTGGCCCGGAAATCATGGACGCCACCCTGTTCGTGCTCGACCAGCTCAAGACTGGCCTGGAGTACGAAGACGCCGACGCCGGCCTGGTGGCCCTGGAAAAGCACGGCGACCTGATGCCGGCGGTGACCCTGGAATCGATCGCGCGCAACAAGGTCGCGCTGAAGAGCCCGCTGACCACCCCGGTCGGTGGTGGCTTCACCTCGATCAACGTCAGCCTGCGCCGCCATTTCGACCTGTACGCCAACGTGCGTCCGGCCCACACCTTCCCGAACACCAAGTCGCGTTTCGACAACGTCGACCTGATCACCGTTCGTGAGAACACCGAGGGTGCCTACCTGGCCGAAGGCCAGGAAGTGTCGGCCGACGGCGAGACCGCCTTCTCCGGCACCCGCATCACCCGCAAGGGCTCCGAGCGCATCGTGCGCTACGCCTTCGAGCTGGCCAAGAGCACCGGCCGCAAGAAGGTCACCGCCGTGCACAAGGCCAACATCATCAAGTCGACCTCGGGCCTGTTCCTGAACGTCGCCCGTGAAGTGGCCGCGCAGTACCCGGACATCGAGTTCCAGGAAATGATCGTCGACAACTGCTGCATGCAGCTGGTGATGCGTCCGGAGCAGTTCGACGTGATCGTCACCACCAACCTGTTCGGTGACATCATCTCCGACCTGTGCGCGGGTCTGGTCGGCGGCCTGGGCCTGGCCCCGGGTGCCAACATCGGCAAGGACGCGGCGATCTTCGAAGCCGTGCACGGCACCGCGCCGGACATCGCCGGCCAGGGCAAGGCCAATCCGTGCGCACTGCTTCTAGCAGCCGCACAGATGCTGGACCATGTCGGCCAGCCGGAGAACGCCGAGCGCCTGCGCAAGGCCATCGTGGCGACCATGGAAGCCAAGGACTCGCTGACTGGCGACCTGGGCGGCACCGGCACCACCATGAGCTTTGCCCAGGCCATCGCCAGCCGCCTGTAAGCGGCCGGCCGACCTCGGTTGGATCCACAGCGGGGCGCCTTCGGGCGCCCCGTTGCGTTTCTCCGCCGGTGTAGCGTCGAGCCATGCTCGACTGATCTTCGTGTCGGCAACCGCAGAAAGGCCGTCGAGCATGGCTCGACGCTACAGATGTGGCCTGTGCGAGCTTCGCACAGATCATGTGCCTCTGTGGGGCTGGTTCGTGCGCCAGGCGCTCCGCATCCTGTGCTCCACACCCATCGCAGGAATCCGCACATGAACCTCACCACCTTCGGCCTGGCCAGCCTGATCGGCATGGCCGCCACCGCCCCGGTTGCCGCCGTTGATCCGGCCCATCCCACCATCCGCCAGATGGCCGGCGCGCCGGTCGCGACCTCGCTGGATGCAGCGAAGACCGCCGTGCTGGTGATCGACTTCCAGAACGAGTATTTCGATGCCAGCGCCGCACCGGGCTTTGCCGGTGGCCGCATGGTCATCCCCGACGGCATGGCCGCACTGCGCCAGGCGAAGCGGGTGGTCGAATTTGCCGGCGCCAATGGCATCGGTGTGATCCACGTGCAGCATGTGCTGCCGGCCGGCGCGCCGCTGTTTGCGCAGGGCAGCGTCAATGCGGCCTTCCATCGCGACCTGCAGCCGCGCCAGGGCGAGACCGTGGTGCAGAAGGACAACGTCAGCGTGTTCGCCGGCGCGTCCGCCGCCGTGCTCGACCAGGTGCTGAAGAGCGCCGGCATCGACACGCTGATCGTCACCGGCCTGCAGACCCACGCCTGCGTGGCCGGTGCCGCGCGCGATGCGGCCGCCGCGCCGCGCGGCTATCGGGTGATCGTGGCCTCCGATGCCAGTGCCAGCCGTGACCTGGACCTGGCCGGCGGCCAGCGCATCAGCCATCGCGCGCTGCATGAAGCCTCTCTGGCCCAGATCGAGGACACCTTCGGCGATGTCATGACGACTGACGCGATCCTCGCACTGCCGGTGCGCAAGGCTGGCGACGGCGCTTGATAAGCTGGCGGGGCCCGCATGCCGTGGGCCCCGCCAGACGGAGCTGCCCGCCGATGGATCACTTCGCCGCCCTGCGTGCGCTGCGCGCCATCGTTGACGCGGGCAGTTTCACCGCGGCCGCTGAACGCCTGGGGACCACCCACTCGGCGATGTCCCGGCAGCTGCGCCAGTTGGAAGAACACCTGCAGGTGCGCCTGCTCGATCGCAACAGCCGTCGGTTGTCATTGACCGAGGCCGGGCGCGACTACTACCGCGAGGCGGCAACGCTGCTGGACCGCCTGCAGGAGGCCGACGACCGTGCCCGCGCCGGGCAGGCGCAACCCAGTGGCCGCGTACGGATCAGCGTGCCGCAGGTGGTGGCCAGCCAGGAGCTGCCGCACTGGCTGCCCTCGTTCCTGCAGCGCTACCCGCAGGTCACGCTGGACCTGTCGGCGGATGATCAGCTGGTCGATGTGGTGGGCGGTGGTTTCGACCTGGCCCTGCGCATTGCGGCTTCATTGCCGGACAGCCAGCTGGTCGCGCGCGAGCTGGCCAGCTGCCCGCGCATCCTGGTCGCGGCACCGGCCTACCTGGCTCGCCATGGCCTGCCGCGACAGGCAGCAGATCTCGAACAGCACACGCTGCTGGGTTTCAGTCCCACGCCGTCAATGCCGCCCTGGCAATTGCAGGGGCCGCGTGGCGCGAGCGTGAGCGTTGACGCCGGGCAGCGCCTGCGCGTGGATGCCACCCCCGCCCTGTATGCCGCCGCGCTGGCCGGAATGGGCATCAGCCTGTTCACCGCGTTGACCGTGCAGGAGGACCTGCGCGCCGGTCGTCTGATCCGCGTGCTGCCAGCCTGGCATGCCGGCCAGCGGCGCTATTTCGCGCTGTATCCGCATGCACGCGCGCTCGCCCCCAAGGTGCGCGCGCTGGTCGAGCACCTTGCGGCGCACTACGCTGCAGCGATGGGTTCGGCGGGGTAGCCGCGCGGCTGCAGCCGTGGTGGTGATAGCGTCGGTGACTCTGCGGGTTGCCCCGCAAAGGGCTGGGATCAGGCTGGGCGGAACATGCGGAAGCGCTGTTCGGCGCCGATACGGAAGTAATCGGCGGGGCCGCCGCCGCGCAGGATCGGTGCCGCCGCCGCGGTGTCGTAGATGCCATCGACCAGCAACCGTGCATCGATATGCACCGCCACGACTTCGCCCAGCACCAGCCAACCGTGGGTGTCCTGTCCGGCGGCATCGCGCAGGCGCACGATCTGGGTGCAGCGGCATTCCATGCTCACCGGGCTCTGTGCCACACGCGGTGGCGCGACCTGCGTGGATGCCAGCGGGGTCAGGCCGGCGAGGGCGAACTCGTCGACATCCGGTGCAACCGCGCGGCAGCTTTCGTTCATGGCCTCGGCCAGGTCGAAGGTGGCCAGGTTCCAGACGAACTCTCCGGTGGCTTCGATGTTGCGCAGCGAGTCTTTGCGGCCCTGGCTGGAGAAGCCGATGATCGGCGGGGTGTAGTTGAAGGCGTTGAAGAAGCTGTAGGGCGCCAGGTTCAACGTGCCGCCCGCGTCCTGGCTGGAAATCCAGCCGATCGGGCGCGGGCCGATGATGGCGTTGAACGGGTCATGCGGCAGGCGGTGGCCCTCCGCCGGGCGGTAGCTGTGAAAGGTGTCGGGCATGGGGGGGCAGGGGACGTGTGGGCCAGCTCGACTCTACAAAAAAGCCGCGACCCTTGCGGATCGCGGCCTGTCGTTTACGGCGTGGCTGGACTCAGCGCTGCTGGATCTTCGAGAGCAGGCGCAGGAATTCCACGTACAGCCAGACCAGGGTCACCATCAGGCCGAATGCGCCATACCACTCCATGTACTTCGGCGCACGCTGGGCCACGCCGGTTTCGATGAAGTCGAAGTCCAGCACCAGGTTCAGCGCGGCCACGACCACCACGAACAGGCTGAAAGCGATGCCCAGCCAGCTGGCGTCGTGGATCACCGGCACGTTGATGTTGAAGAAGCCCAGCACGAACGAGGCCAGGTAGAGCAGGGCGATACCGCCGGTGGCGGCGACCACGCCCATCTTGAAGTTCTCGGTGGCCTTGATCACGCCGCTGCGGTATGCGAACAGCAGGGCGGCCAGGGTGCCGAAGGTCAGCAACACCGCCTGGAACACGATGCCCGGGTACTTCATGTTGAACAGTGCAGACACGGCGCCCAGGAACAGGCCTTCAACCAGCGCGTACATCGGCGCGGTCACCGGCGACCATTCCTTCTTGAAGATGGTGATCAGTGCCAGCACCAGGCCACCGATCGCGCCACCGATGGCGTACAGGCTTGCGCTGCCGGAAATCTGGCCGTACTCGTCGACCGACTGGCTCCAGGCGAACGCTGCGGTCAGCACGGTCAGCAGCAGCAGGAGGCCGGTCTTGTTGGCGGTGCCGTTGAGGGTCATCACCTGGTCGGGGTGGGTCACCACCGAACCGCTGGCGAGATCAAGGAAGGTCGACTCGGAAAGAGCCGGGTTGCCGCTGCGCATGCGAGTTCTCCGTGCGAATGAAGGTCGGGACGGCCATCCGGCCGATGACTGCGAGCATAGCCGATGACCACGCATGGCGCCGTGGCAGGTTCATGACCGGTCTCGCCTGCGTTGACAGTTCGCGATGTGCTTGGCCACAATGAACGACTCCCCGGGCCCGGCCCGAGGGGATTGCAAGACCGGGGTATAGCGCAGTCTGGTAGCGCGCCTGCTTTGGGAGCAGGATGTCGGGGGTTCGAATCCCTCTACCCCGACCAATCCCACATCACGTCGGATTGGACACCGTTCCGGTTCGGGCGCCCGTAGCTCAACTGGATAGAGCACCGGCCTTCTAAGCCGGCGGTTACAGGTTCGATTCCTGTCGGGCGCGCCATCGGCGAGCACCGGGATCGCATCGGCGGATGTGAAGAAGTGCTTGCAAAAGGGTAAAGACTCCACCAGAATATCGGACTCGCTTCGGCGGACCGGAACTTCGGTGACAGTCTCCAGGCAAAGGTTTGAGGTTCCAGCGTCAGCGGTATCGGCGATGGAGTGAAAGTTTCAGTGGTGGCTGTAGCTCAGTTGGTTAGAGTACCGGATTGTGATTCCGGTGGTCGGGGGTTCGAATCCCCTCAGCCACCCCACTGATTCAACCGCATCGGCGCAGCCGAAACGGTATTGCAATAAACAGAAAGCACGCTACAATGTGCGTCTGAGTTTCACGGGCCGTTAGCTCAGTTGGTAGAGCAGTTGACTCTTAATCAATAGGTCCAAGGTTCGAATCCTTGACGGCCCACCAAGACGGAAGCCACCTGGTACGCCAGGTGGCTTTTTTCTTATTAGTGTGACCCTTTCGTTTCGATGGATCACAGGTTGCAGGGCCCCGCCTGGCGTGGATCTGCAACGCAGCGGGATCGCAGTGCTGGTTTCAACGATGTTGAAGAAAGTGCTTGCACCCTCCGAGCGGATCGGGTCATAATTCGCGCCCCGATTTCGGGCTGTTAGCTCAGTTGGTAGAGCAGTTGACTCTTAATCAATAGGTCCAAGGTTCGAATCCTTGACAGCCCACCAGACGAAAGCCACTTGGTTCGCCAAGTGGCTTTTTTCTTGCCTGTATGCCGGGTTGCGCTTCATCCACGCATGGCGTGGATCTACTGAAGCGATGCTGAAATCAGGGGCATACGCGTCATCAGTGTTTTCAATGCTGTGCGCTGCTTCTCAGCGCATCGCGTCCTGCATCGCACCCAATGGATCTTCCGCGCCGATGGCGCATGTACGAAGGAAGATGTTGATGGCTGGTATCAATCGATTGCACCGCACGCTGTGGGTTCCCTTCGCGCTGATGGCGCTGGCTGCCTGTGCGCCGGCCAATGATCCTGCGCAGACCGTCGAGCGCGATGCTGGCACGGAGAGCACTCCGGCGCGCCCGGTCGGTGACGCCCTGCAGATGCAGCCGGCTCAGCCTGCGGAAGGGGAGGTCCTGCCCGACGCGGTGGACGTGCAGCGCAATGCGGATGGTTCGGTGGATGTGCGCAAGGCCACGCCGGAGTCGGTGGCCCTGCGCCGTACCGACGACGGGGGCGTGGAGATCCGCAAGGTGGATCCTGCGGCCGGGCAGGGAGCCGATGCGGCGCCTGCCGAGGCCAGGTCGCAGCACTGAACCACCGCTGCCCCGGCTGAGCGGCCGCTCGCCGGGGCGGTCCCCGCGCGCCAGTCGCGAGGATGGCCATGTTCAGCTTTGTGCAGGCCTTCCGCTTCCTGCGCCCGCCTGCGACAATGAACGCCTGTGCCGGCCACGCGAAAGTG
Organism: Stenotrophomonas sp. YJH_SMC_19; assembly: GCF_059367915.1. Taxonomy (NCBI): domain Bacteria; kingdom Pseudomonadati; phylum Pseudomonadota; class Gammaproteobacteria; order Lysobacterales; family Lysobacteraceae; genus Stenotrophomonas; species Stenotrophomonas sp. YJH_SMC_19. The sequence continues at coordinate 45,779 of NZ_JCAFRI010000013.1, read as the reverse complement.
GCGGAATTGGTAGACGCCCTGGATTTAGGTTCCAGTGCCGCAAGGCGTGGGGGTTCGAGTCCCCCCTTTCGCACCAGTGCCGGCCTGTCCCCCGCCCTGATCGGGCCCCGCTGCCCCCCTTGACCGGCACGCGCTGGCAGTGCAGGCCGAATTGGGCGAAACTAAAGGGCTGCGGCAAGCAGGCGCGTCCCAGACGTCGTGTCCTTACAACCGTTTCATCCCAATCATCGAGCCGGGGGCGTGGGCCACCGGTGGCAGGAGTCAACATGCAAGCTTCGATCGAATCCACCGGCAACCTGGAACGCCGCCTGAGCTTCTCGCTGCCGGAAGACCGTCTGCAGAGCCACATCGTCGGCCGCCTGGGCGAAATCGCCCGTACCACCCGCATCAAGGGTTTCCGTCCGGGCAAGGTGCCGGCCAAGGTGATCGAGCAGCGCTTCGGCGCGCAGGTCCGTGGCGAGGCGCTGGACGGCCTGCTGCGCGAAACCTTCGACGCGGCCGTGCGCGAGCACGATCTGCGCATCGTCGGCAGCCCGCGCATCGACAAGGGCGACGAGGGTGAATTCTCCTTCGTGGCCACCGTGGAAGTGGTGCCGGACTTCGGCGACATCGACGTCAGCAAGCTGACTGTCGTGCGCCACACCGCCGAGATCACCGACGCCGACATCGACCAGATGATCGAGAACCTGCAGAACCAGCGTCGTACCTGGGCCCCGGTCAGCCGTGGCGCGCAGGACGGTGACCTGGTCGCGGTGGAAACCTGGTCGCAGGCCGGTGAAGAGCGCCTGCCGGCCGAAGGCACCGAGAAGGGTTCGATCGTGCTCGGCCAGGGCATGATGTTCGAGACCATTGAAAAGGGCCTGGTCGGCCTGGCCAAGGGCGAAGAGAAGACCCTGGACGTCGAGTTCCCGGCTGACTGGCGCGTGCCGGTGCTGGCCGGCAAGACCGTGCAGGTCACCGTCAAGGTCGCCGAAGTGTCCGAGCCGGTCGTGCCGGCGGTCGACGAAGCCTTCATCAAGAGCTTTGGCGTGAAGGGTGGCGATGTGGAGCAGTTCCGCAGCGACATCCGCGCCAACCTGGAGCGCGAGCTGAAGGGCGCCCTGATGAACCGCCTGCGCCGCGAAGTGGGCGAGCAGCTGATCGCCGCCTATTCGTCGGTGGAAATGCCGCCGCGCCTGGTCGAGAACGAAGCCCGCGCCATGCTGGCCCAGCAGGTCGAGCAGATCCGCCGCAACGGCCAGAGCGTCGGCGAGATCCCGGCCGATGCCCACGAAGGCTTCAAGGAAGCGGCCGCCAAGCGCGTGCTGGTCGGCCTGCTGGTCGGTGAAGTGGCCCGCATCAACGACCTGCGCCTGGAAGCCAAGCGCCTGAACGAAACGATGCGTCTGATCGCTTCGACCTACGAAGAGCCGGAGCAGGTCATTGAGATGTACCGCAACGACCCCCAGCTGATGTCTGGCCTGCAGAACCGTGTGATGGAAGAGCAGGTGATCGACTGGATCGCCGAGCGTGCCCAGCACACCGAAGAGAAGCTGTCGTTCCAGGACGCGATCCGCCAGTAAGCCCGGGCGGATCACCGGATGCCCCGTGCCTTTGCCGGCGCGGGGTTGTTGCCCCCCAAGATAGGTACCTCACGTAATGGACAACCGAACCAAAGCCCTGAACCTGGTTCCGATGGTGGTCGAGCAGACCAGCCGCGGCGAGCGTGCCTACGACATCTATTCGCGCCTGTTGAAGGAGCGCCTGATCTTCCTCGTGGGCCCGATCGACGATCACATGGCCAACGTGGTGGTGGCGCAGTTGCTGTTCCTGGAATCGGAAAACCCGGAAAAGGACATCAACATCTACATCAACTCGCCGGGTGGCGTGGTCACCGCCGGCATGGCGATCTACGACACCATGCAGTACATCAAGCCGAATGTGAGCACTACCTGCATCGGCCAGGCTGCCTCGATGGGTGCCCTGCTGCTGGCCGCGGGCGAAGCCGGCAAGCGCTATGCGCTGCCGAACTCGCGCGTGATGATCCACCAGCCGCTGGGTGGCTACCAGGGCCAGGCCACCGACATCGACATCCACGCGCGTGAGATCCTGACCCTGCGTTCGCGCCTGAACGAGGTGCTGGCCAAGCACACCGGCCAGTCGCTGGAGACGATCGCCCGCGACACCGAGCGCGACAACTTCAAGAGCGCCTTCGAGGCGCAGGCCTACGGTCTGGTCGACCAGGTCCTGGAGCGTCGTCCGGATGAGTCGATCCAGGCCGGTTGACCGGCCTTCACGGGGCCATGGAGGCCTCGTTCCTGCAGGGTCGGGCGGGACTGGTGTCCCCTCGGCCCTGTGCTATTCTCGAATCGAACCCCCGTTCAGCGGGTGGGGTAACTGGGTAAGCGAAGCATGAGCGAAGACCGCCAAGGTCGTTCCACGGACACCGGCAAGATCCTCTACTGCTCTTTCTGCGGCAAGAGCCAGCATGAAGTGCGCAAGCTGATTGCGGGTCCGAGCGTGTTCATCTGTGATGAATGCGTGGAGCTGTGCAACGACATCATCCGCGAGGAGCTTGAGGAAAAGGCGCAGTCGGCGCGCAGTTCGCTGCCGAAGCCGCGCGAGATCCTCGAGGTGCTCGACCAGTACGTGATCGGCCAGAACCGCGCCAAGCGCACCCTGGCCGTGGCCGTGTACAACCACTACAAGCGCATCGAGAGCCGGCAGAAGAACGATGACGTCGAACTGGCGAAGTCGAACATCCTGCTGGTCGGCCCGACCGGTTCGGGCAAGACCCTGCTGGCCGAGACCCTGGCCCGCCTGCTCAACGTGCCGTTCACCATGGCCGACGCCACCACGCTGACCGAAGCCGGTTACGTGGGCGAGGACGTGGAGAACATCATCCAGAAGCTGCTGCAGAAGTGCGACTACGACGTCGAGAAGGCGCAGCAGGGCATCGTCTACATCGATGAAATCGACAAGATCTCGCGCAAGAGCGAGAACCCGTCGATCACCCGCGATGTGTCCGGCGAAGGCGTGCAGCAGGCCCTGCTGAAGCTGATCGAAGGCACCGTGGCCAGCGTTCCGCCGCAGGGCGGCCGCAAGCACCCGCAGCAGGAATTCCTGCAGGTGGACACCAAGAACATCCTGTTCATCTGCGGCGGCGCGTTCGCCGGGCTGGACAAGGTGATCCAGGCCCGTTCCACCGACGTCGGCAGCATCGGCTTCGGCGCCAAGGTGAAGAGCAGCGAGCGCAAGCAGGAAGTGGGCAAGGTGCTGGCCGAAGTCGAGCCGGAAGACCTGATCAAGTTCGGCTTGATTCCCGAGTTCGTCGGCCGCCTGCCGGTGGTGGCGACCCTGGAGGAGCTGGACGAGCCGGCCCTGATCAAGATCCTGACCGAGCCGAAGAACGCCATCACCAAGCAGTTCAAGAAGCTGTTCGAGATGGAGAACGTCGAGCTGGAGTTCCGCCCGGACGCGTTGTCGGCCATTGCCCGCAAGGCGCTCAAGCGCAAGACCGGTGCCCGCGGCCTGCGCACCATCGTCGAATCGGTCCTGCTGGACACCATGTACGACCTGCCGTCGCAGGAAAACGTCAGCAAGGTGGTGGTGGACGAGTCGGTGATCGAGCACAAGTCAGAGCCGTACCTGATCTACCAGACCCCAGCGGCCCCTGAACAGAAGGCCGCAGGCGCCGAGTGATCCTTCCAGGTTGTTGATTGGAAAGGATTTTCAAGGAATGCCTTGCATCTGAAAGCCGATGGCCCCATAACGGGGCCATCGGCTTTTTTTGTCTCCGGAAGATGCCCTCCCGGAGGCGGTTTTCCCCCTTCCCTGGAGCCCCCATGGCCCGTTCCCCAAGTGAAACCCTCGACCTGCCGGTCCTGCCGCTGCGCGACGTAGTGGTGTTCCCGCACATGGTCATCCCGCTGTTCGTCGGCCGTGACAAGTCCATGCACGCGCTCGAACAGGCAATGGAGGCGGACAAGCGCATCCTGCTGCTGGCGCAGAAGTCGGCCGAAACCGACGACCCGCATGCGGCCGACCTCTACCAGGTCGGTACGCTGGCGCAGGTGCTGCAGCTGCTGAAGCTGCCCGACGGCACCATCAAGGTGCTGGTCGAAGGACTGTCGCGCGTACAGGTCACCCACGTCGACGAGCGCAACGGCTCGCTGCACGGCCAGGCGGTGGAGATCGAGGCCACTGACGAGCGCGAAGCGCGCGAGGTCGAGGCCATCGCCCGCTCGCTGATGTCGCTGTTCGAGCAGTACGTCAAGACCAACCGCAAGCTGCCGCCGGAGCTGTTGCAGACGTTGTCGGGCATCGATGAGCCGGCGCGCCTGGCCGACACCATCGCCGCGCACATCAGCGTGCGCCTGGCCGACAAGCAGCGCCTGCTGGAAACGCTGGCCGTGGGCGACCGCCTGGAAATGCTGGTCGGCCTGGTCGACGGCGAGATCGACGTGCAGCAGATGGAGAAGCGCATCCGCGGCCGCGTGAAGTCGCAGATGGAGAAGAGCCAGCGCGAGTACTACCTCAACGAACAGATGAAGGCCATCCAGAAGGAACTGGGTGACCTGGACGACGCACCGGGCGAGCTGGAAGAGCTGGCCCGCAAGATCGCCGAAGCCGGCATGCCGAAGGCCGTTGAAGCCAAGGCGCGCAACGAACTGAACAAGCTCAAGCAGATGTCGCCGATGTCGGCCGAAGCCGCGGTGGTGCGCAACTACCTGGAGTGGCTGCTGGGCGTGCCGTGGAAGAAGCGCAGCAAGGTGCGCAAGGACCTGAAGGCTGCGCAGGACACCCTCGACGCCGATCACTACGGCCTGGAGAAGGTCAAGGAACGCATCCTTGAATACCTGGCGGTACAGTCGCGCGTGAAGCAGATGAAGGGCCCGATCCTGTGCCTGGTCGGGCCGCCGGGCGTGGGCAAGACCTCGCTGGGCCAGTCCATCGCCAAGGCCACCAACCGCAAGTTCGTGCGCATGTCGCTGGGCGGCGTGCGCGACGAGGCCGAGATCCGTGGCCACCGTCGTACCTACGTCGGTTCGATGCCGGGCCGCATCGTGCAGAACCTCAACAAGGTCGGCAGCAAGAACCCGCTGTTCGTGCTCGACGAGATCGACAAGATGTCGATGGACTTCCGTGGCGATCCGTCTTCGGCGCTGCTGGAAGTGCTCGACCCGGAGCAGAACAACGCGTTCAACGACCATTACCTGGAAGTGGACCTGGACCTGTCCGAAGTGATGTTCGTGGCCACCTCGAACTCGCTCAACATTCCCGGCCCGCTGCTGGACCGCATGGAAGTGATCCGCATCCCCGGCTACACCGAGGATGAGAAGCTCAACATCGCCACCCGCTACCTGGTGCCCAAGCAGGTCAAGGCCAACGGCCTGCAGCCGGAAGAGCTGGAGATCGGCAGCGATGCCATCCAGGACATCGTGCGCTACTACACGCGCGAATCGGGCGTGCGCAACCTGGAACGCGAGATCGCCAAGATCTGCCGCAAGGTGGTGAAGGAGATCGCGCTGGCCGGCCCGCAGCCGGCCAAGGCGAAGAAGGGCGCGAAGAAGAAGGCGCTGGTGAGCGTGTCCAGCAAGAACCTGGACAAGTACCTGGGCGTGCGTCGCTTCGACTTCGGCCGTGCCGAGGAAGAGAACGAGATCGGCCTGGTCACCGGCCTGGCCTGGACCGAGGTGGGCGGCGATCTGCTGCAGATCGAATCGACGCTGGTGCCGGGCAAGGGCCAGCTGATCCTGACCGGCCAGCTCGGCAACGTGATGAAGGAATCGGCTTCAGCGGCGCTGTCGGTGGTGCGTTCGCGCGCGGTCGGCTTCGGCATCGACAGCGACTTCCTGCAGAAGCACGACGTGCACCTGCACGTGCCCGATGGCGCCACCCCGAAGGACGGCCCGAGCGCCGGTGCGGCAATGGTCACCTCGCTGGTGTCGATGCTGACCAAGGTGCCGGTGCGTGCCGATGTGGCGATGACCGGCGAGATCACCCTGCGTGGTCGCGTCACCGCCATCGGTGGCCTGAAGGAAAAGCTGCTGGCGGCACTGCGTGGCGGCATCCGCACGGTCATCATCCCGGAAGAGAACCGCAAGGACCTGGCCGACATTCCGGCCAACGTCACCCGCGATCTGAAGATCGTCCCGGTGAAGTACATCGAAGAGGTCCTGGACCTGGCGCTGGAGCGTCCGTTGGCACCGAAGAAGGCGCGCAAGAGTGCGCAGCGTGTCACGGTGCGCAGCAAGGCCAAACCGAGTGGAAGCGCGCGCGTCAAGCATTGACGCGCGCTGTCCAATGGCCCGAAACCCGCGTCATTGCTGGCTTTCCAGCTTGCGTGGGGGTAGGGCCACTGGTATAAAAGCAGCACTCGCGAATGAGTGATCGCTGTCAGCGATGACTGAATCGGCGAACCGTTTCCACATGGTGGCCGCATGCAGAAGGCATGCGGTTGCTTCCCTGTCGAATAAGCGGAACCCACCGCCAAAGGAGTTGTAGAGAATGAACAAGACCGAATTGATCGATGCCGTTGCTGAAGCTGCCGACCTGACCAAGGCCGAGTCCAGCCGCGCTGTCGATGCCGTCGTTGCTGCCATCACCAAGGCGCTGAAGGACGGCGATGCGGTCACCCTGGTTGGCTTCGGTACCTTCCAGGTCCGCGACCGTGCTGCGCGCACCGGCCGCAACCCGAAGACCGGCGACACCATCAAGATCGCTGCTTCGAAGAATCCGTCGTTCAAGGCTGGCAAGGCCCTGAAGGATGCTGTAAACTAAGCGGCTCGCTGGGGTGCTTAGCTCAGCGGTAGAGCGTCTCCTTTACACGGAGAGGGTCGGGGGTTCGAAACCCTCAGCACCCACCACAGCACCGCGGTAAAAGTTTGAGTGTGGAGCGGTAGTTCAGCTGGTTAGAATGCTGGCCTGTCACGCCGGAGGTCGCGGGTTCGAGTCCCGTCCGCTCCGCCATTCAACGAGGCCTCCGGCCAAAAGCTGGAGGCTTTGTTTTCTTCCCGGTCCAGGCCGGCTGGAAAGCAAAAAAAAGCAACAATGCGGAGCGGTAGTTCAGCTGGTTAGAATGCTGGCCTGTCACGCCGGAGGTCGCGGGTTCGAGTCCCGTCCGCTCCGCCACTACATCGAGGCCCCCGGCCTGAAGCCGGGGGCCTTGTCTTCTCCCCGGAAGGTTCGGGAAGAAGGCGAAAGGTTTTGCAAGAACGGAGCGGTAGTTCAGCTGGTTAGAATGCTGGCCTGTCACGCCGGAGGTCGCGGGTTCGAGTCCCGTCCGCTCCGCCATTGCAGAATTCTTAAGTCCCTGTGAAAAAACTTTGAAAAAAGTGTTCACCGGGCTGGGTTTCCAGGGAGTCTTCGGATATACTGGGCGCCTGCAAAGTTTCAGCGCGGAGCGGTAGTTCAGCTGGTTAGAATGCTGGCCTGTCACGCCGGAGGTCGCGGGTTCGAGTCCCGTCCGCTCCGCCAACTCTAAAAGCCCTCGGCGCAAGCCGGGGGCTTTTTCTTTGTGCCGTCGGAAGCGGTGCGCAGGCCACGCCGGTGCTGCTTTTGGTCCCTGCGACGAAGCGGGTTACACTGCCGGGCTCGCCAATCAGGCCTTGTGATTCCTCACCATGCTGCAGAAACTCCGCGACAAGACCTCAGGCTGGATCGTCACCGTGATCCTGGGGCTGCTGATGATTCCGTTCCTGTTCGTGATCGACAACAGCTACCTCGGTGGCGTTGGCGCACAGAACGTGGCCAAGGTTTCCGCGCCGCCGACCTGGTGGCGTTCGGCACCGTCGTGGTGGCCGGTGCGCATGCTGTGGCAGCACCATGAGATCAGCGCGCAGGATTTCCGCACCCGCTTCGAGCAGGAGCGCATGCGTGAGCGCCAGCAGCAGGGCGAGAACTTCGACCCGCGCGCGTTTGAAAGCACTGAAAACAAGCTGGCCGTGCTCGATCAGCTGATCGACGAACAGGTCGTGCGCCTGGTCGGCGAGCAGGCCGGTGTCGTGATCGGCGATGGCGCGGTGCGCGAGTACATCGCCACCATCCCGGCCTTCCTCGATTCGAACGGCAAGTTCAACGAGAACAACTACCGCCTGGCGCTTGCCGGTGGCAATCCGCCGCGCACGCCGACCCAGTTCCAGGAACTGGTGCGTGAGAGCCTGCAGCAGTCGGTGATTCCGTCGGGCCTGCAGAACTCGGGCTTCGTTACCCAGTCCGAGACCGAGCGCCTGCTGAAGCTGCTGGGCGAGACCCGCGATGTCGAACTGGCCGCGCTGCCGGAAGTGCCGGCCGATACCGCGCCGGTGACCGACGCGCAGATCAAGCAGTGGTACGACAGCCATGGCAAGGACTTCCGCCAGGCCGAGAGCGTTTCGCTCGAGTACGTCGAGATCAATGGTGCGAACCTGCCGGCACCGACCGCCGCCGACGAAGCCACCCTGCGCAAGCGCTATGAAGACGAGAAGGCGAAGTTCACCACGCCGGAGCAGCGCCAGGCCTCGCATATCCTGATTACCGGCGACGGTGCCGAAGCCAAGGCGAACAAGATTGCCGCCGAAGCCAAGGCTGCCGGCGCCGACTTCGCTGCACTGGCCAAGGCCAACTCGGAAGACCCGGGTTCGAAGGGCCAGGGTGGTGACCTGGGTTGGGTCGAACGCGGCGCGATGGTCAAGCCGTTCGAAGATGCGCTGTTCGCTGCCAAGGCCGGTGACGTGATTGGTCCGGTCAAGACCGAGTTCGGCTATCACATCATCAAGGTTGCTGCGGTCCGTGGCGGCCAGGGCAAGTCCTTCGAGGAAGTGCGTGACACGCTGGCTGCCGAGCAGCTGAAGGCCGACGGCGAGCGCGGCTTCAACGAACTGGCCGGCCGTCTGGTCGACGCCATCAACAAGAGCCCGAGCGATCTGGCTGCCGCGGCCAAGGAAGTGAACCTGCCGCTGCAGACGCTGGGCCCGATCACCCGTGCCACCGCCAGTGGCATCGCCGCTGATCCGGGCGTGCTGCGTGCCGCTTTCTCTGACGTGCTGGTGCAGGACGGGACCGCCAGCGACCCGATTGCGCTGGGCGGTGCGACCAACCACAGTGTGGTCATCCGCGTGGCCGCGCACACCCCGGAACAGGCCATGCCGCTGGACAAGGCGCGCGAGCAGGTGATCGCCGCGATCCGTGCCGACCGTCAGCGCCAGGCCAGCGACAAGGCGGCCGATGCCGTGCTGGCCAAGCTGAAGGCGGGCGCCACCCTGCAGTCGCTGGCGGCCAGCGAGAAGCTGCAGCTGAGCCCGATGCCCGGCCTGCCGCGCAGCCAGCCGGTGCCGACCCCGGAAATCAACCGCGCGATCTTCAGCGCGCCGGTGCCGGCCGATGGCAAGCCGAGCTACGGCAAGGTCGATGTCAACGGCCATGCGTTGCTGTTCGCGGTGAACAAGGTGAACCCGGGCGACGTGAAGGAAGTGACCCCCGAGCAGCAGAAGCAGCTGAAGGACCAGCTGAGCCAGATCGATGGCATGGCTGCGGCCAAGGCCTATGTCGAGGCGATGCGCAAGAAGTTCGTGATCCAGACCACCGAAGCGAACCTGTAAGCCTCGCGGCGGGCAGGATCGAAGAAGGCCCGGCAATGCCGGGCCTTTTTTTGTCTTCGCGTCGTTTGTGGCGCGCTTGGCCTCTGGTAGTGGTCGAGCTTGCTCGACCGCCTTTTGTAAAGTCGAGCCGTGCTCGACTGCATCCGCTGGGCGCAGGCATGAAAAAGCCGAGCATGGGCTCGGCTCTATACGGGAGGCGCGCTTGGCCTGTGCGTCAATCCTCGACGCGCAGCACCGCGCCAGGCTTCAGCACGCTGCTGCCGCTCAGGCCGTTCAGCGACAGCAGGGCCTTTACCGGCATGCCGTAGCGGCGGGCGATGGTCCAGGCCGACTCGCCATCACGCACGGTGTGGCGGCGGCTGCGCGGGCGGTCGGCGATCGCGGCGACGGTTCTGGTGACCTGCGGCGTCGGTACAGCGGCCGCCACCGGTGCGGTGGTGGCGACCAGCGCGGTCGCTGCCTCCGCTACCGTCGCATATGCGGCCGAGACCGGCGCCAGCACGCGGGTGGTACCCGAGGGGCGGCCACCGGAGGCCAGGGCCGGGTTGAGGCGGGCGATCCTGGCAGGGTCCAGGGCGCGCTGTGCGGCCCACTGCTGCACGCTGGTGCCCGCAGGCAGGGTGTGGTCCTTCAGCACCGGCACGGTGCGGTCCAGCGAGGCCATCACGCCAGGCTGGTCTTCCACGTCTTCCAGCACGCAGGCCAGGGCATGCAGCTTCTCGACGTAGGCATGGGTGACCGGCGACAGGCCGGGCAGCGCTGAAGGCTTGGCGTTCTGCGCGTTCATGCCAGCCTTGCGCATGGACTGCAGCACGCGGTACTCGCCGGCGTTGTAGGCCATCGTGGCCAGGCGCCAGTCGCCGCCGAACATGCCGTGCAGGGTCTTCAGGTAGCGCACTGCGGCCTGGGTCGAATCGACCGCCGACAGGCGGCCGTCATAGCCGTTGGTCATCGGCACGCGATGGTTGCGCGCGGTGGTGGCGATGAACTGCCACAGGCCGGTCGGGCCGCTGCCATTGCGGGCATTGGGCCGGTAGCCGCTTTCCACGAAGGGAATCAGCGCGAACTCGGTGGGCAGGTCGGCCTTGCGCAGCTCTTCGACCACGTAGCCGAACAGCACCAGTGCATCGTCATCCTGGTTGGCCAGGCGCGAGGGGGCGTGGGCGAACTGCTGCTGCCAGCGCGGGCTGGTGGCCTCGGCGTCGCAGCTGGGTTCGGCCAAGCCGTCGCGGAAGCTGGTGAAGATCTCCTGGCCGTTGCGCACCGAAGCGGCGGGCAGCGCAGCCGGATCCAGCGGCAGGGCCGCGGCAGCGGTCAGGTTCTGGCTGATGCCGGCGCCCAGCGACTGTGCGCCCGCAGTTCCGGCCAGCCCCAGGACAAGGCCCAGGGCCAGCGGCAGACTTCGGCGCATCATGCGCGGAAGCCGTCTTTCCAGTGCCGGAGGCCGGCCATCACGTCGACGTCGTCAACGACGTCACGGCCCAGGTGTGCCGAGACCGACGCACGGATCGGTGCAGCGTGCACACGCAGGAAGGGATTGCAGTCGAATTCGTTGGCCAGGGTTACCGGCAGGGTGGAACGGTCATCGCGGCGCATGGCCAAAGCCTCCTCTTGGCGCTGCCACAGGGCAGCGTTGGCGGGGTCGACATGCCGCGCGAAGACGGCATTTGACACGGTGTACTCGTGGGCGCAACAAAGCAGCAGTTGCGCGGGCAAGGTACCCAGCTTGCGCATCGATGCCAGCAGCTGGGACGGCGTACCTTCGAACAGACGTCCACAGCCCAGGCTGAACAACGAATCTCCGCTGAAAAGATGTTCAGCAGTGTGAAACGCGATGTGGCTGCGGGTATGCCCGGGCACGGATAGTACGTGGAACGTCCGGCCCAGTGCCTGAACGCGTTCACCTTCGCCGACCCGTTCGGTGGCCGTGGGGATGCGCTCTTCGACCGGCGCGATGACCCGTACACCGGGAAAACGAGCCTGCAGTGCGGGCACGCCACCGATGTGGTCGTCGTGGTGGTGGGTGAGCAGGATCGTGTCCACGCGCAGGCCCTGATCGGCCAGTGCGAGCACTGGCGCGGCATCGCCGGGGTCGACGACCACGGCAGTGCCATCGTCGGCGATCAGCGTCCAGATGTAGTTATCCGCAAATGCGGGCAGGGCAGTCAGTCGCATAGAATTGGACCATGCCCGCGCTGCAGAGCACCCGTCAAGCGAGCCAGACCCCGTGGTTCGACAGTGAGCCGGCGGCGGCGCTGCGCGTTCTGGAACGGCAGTTGCTGCTTCCGCAGCTGTCGGCGCTGCCCGCGCAGCCCTGGCTGTGGATCGCGCCGAGTGCGGCCTGGCTGGAGGATGCGCAGCTGGGTGGGCGCGGCCTGCGCCTGTACCGGCAGGGAGCGGGGCCGGACTATGACGGCGATACCCGCTGCGGGCTGCCCTTGCCCCTGGCCAACGAGAGCGTCAATGCGATCGTGCTGCAGCATGTCACCACCGGCGATGCCGACCTGCTGCTCGACGAGTGCGAGCGCGTATTGATGCCGGGCGGCCATCTGTGGCTGAGCAGCCTCAATCCGTTCAGCCCCTACCGCACGCACTGGCGGCAGCATGGGCTGGTGGTGCGTACGCCGCAGCGGATCCGCCTGCTGCTCGGCCGCCATGGCCTGGAGTGCGACGATATGCGCTACCTCGGCCCGCTCTGGCGCGGTGCCGGCAGCCGTCGCCCGGGGGGCTGGGCGCCATTGCGCGCGGCCTGCCTGTTCCATGCGGAGAAACGCACGCTGGCCCTGCCCGGGCCGAAACCGCTGCCGGTGCGCTGGCACGGCACCGTTGCTACCTGATTCTGGAGCTGTATTGAAAACCATCGAAATCCACACCGACGGATCCTGCCTCGGCAATCCCGGCCCCGGCGGCTGGGCTGCGTTGCTGCGCTACAAGGGCCACGAGCGCGAGCTCAGTGGCGGTGAAGCGCACACCACCAACAACCGGATGGAGCTGATGGCGGCCATTTCCGGGCTGGAGACGCTGACCGAGCCGTGCAACATCGTGCTCTACACCGACTCGCAGTACGTGCGGCAGGGCCTGACCCAGTGGATGCCCGGCTGGATCCGCAAGAACTGGAAGACCGCTGGCGGTGATCCGGTGAAGAACCGCGAGCTGTGGGAGCGCCTGCACGCGGCCACGCTGCGGCACCAGATCGACTGGCGTTGGGTGAAGGGCCACTCCGGCGACCCGGACAATGAGCGGGTGGATACCCTGGCCCGCAACGCGGCGATCCAGATCCGCGACGCCAGCCCGGTAAACTGAGCCCATGCGTCAGATCATCCTCGATACCGAAACCACCGGCCTGGAGTGGAAGAAGGGCAACCGCATCGTCGAAATCGGCTGCGTGGAGCTGTTCAAGCGCCGCCCGACCGGCAACAACTACCACCAGTACATCAAGCCGGACTGCGAGTTCGAACAGGGCGCGCAGGAAGTCACCGGCCTGACCCTGGAGTTCCTCGATGACAAGCCTGAATTCGCGCAGATCGCCGATGAGTTCCTGGCGTTCATCGATGGCGCCGAGCTGATCATCCACAACGCGGCGTTCGACCTTGGCTTCCTCGACAACGAGTTGTCGCTGCTGGGGCCGCAGTACGGAAAGATCGCCGACCGCTGCACGGTCATCGATACCCTGGCGATGGCGCGTGAGCGCTTCCCGGGCCAGCGCAACTCGCTGGATGCGCTGTGCAAGCGGCTGGGCGTGGACAACTCGCACCGTGCGCTGCACGGCGGCCTGCTCGATGCGCAGATCCTGGGCGATGTCTATATCGCACTGACCTCGGGCCAGGAAGAGATCGGCTTCGGCCTGGGCGATGACGATGGCGGCGGCGCCGGCGCGGCGTTGCAGGCTTTCGATACCAGCAAGCTGCTGCCGCGTCCGCGCGTGGTGGCTACGCCGTCGGAACTGGAAGCGCACGCTGCGCGGCTGGAACGGCTGCGCAAGAAGGCCGGCCACGCACTGTGGGATGGCCCGAAGGTGGAAGAGCCCGCCAGCGCGTAATACATCGAGGTAGTGCCGGCCGCTGGCCGGCATCGTCCTGATACGAGGTTCCCCGGGTGAGCCGGCCAGCGGCCGGCACTACCGCCTCCACGCACGGCGTGGCTCTACCGGTTAATGGCAGCGCACCAGGATCACGCTGATGTTGTCACGGCCACCGCCATCGAGTGCGGCGGCGACCAGCGTATCCACGCATTCCTGCGCGCTGGCATCTTCGAATGCCAGGGTGCGGGCGATGCCGCGGTCATCCACTTCCTCGGTGAGACCGTCACTGCACAGCAGCAGCTGCATGCCCGGACGCAGCTCACCACTGGTGGTGGCCACGTTCAGGTGGGCTGGATCGGTCACGCCCAGTGCCTGGGTGACCACGTTGCGATGCGGATGCGCGCGTGCCTGTTCGGCGGTCAGGTTGCCCTGCGCGACCAGTTCCTGCACCACGCTGTGGTCCTGGCTGAGCTGCGCCAGCTGACCGTCGCGCCACAGGTAGGCGCGGCTGTCGCCGACCCAGGCCACTTCATAGCGGTTGCCCTGCACACGCGCGGCGACCACGGTGGTGCCCATCGGCAACGTGTCGTTGCGCCGGCGCGAGGCGCGGATGATCTCTTCGTCGGCAGTGCGGATGGCCTGTGCCAGCGGTGCTCCGCGGCGGATCTCGCGCACGATGGTTTCGCGTGCCAGTGCACTGGCCACTTCGCCGCAGGCATGCCCGCCCATGCCGTCGGCCACCAGCCACAGGGCCAGCTCGCTGTCACCGTAGTAGGTGTCCTCGTTGAGCTCGCGGCGCATGCCGGGGTGGGTGAGGTGTCCGAATTCGATCATGGTAGGCAGGGCGGGGTATTGCCGGGGGAGACAGGCATCATCGGGTGGCCGCAGGCATCCGGCAAGGCATGTGCCCAGGAAATTTTCAGTTCGTTGGCCGGAATGACTTGTCGTCGGCCTCACTTCCTCGTATGATGCGCGTCCCCGGTCCGCCGGGGACCACCCGGAGAGGTGGCAGAGTGGTTGAATGTACCTGACTCGAAATCAGGCAGGCGTTTATAGCGCCTCGGGGGTTCGAATCCCCCCCTCTCCGCCAGATAAAAGAAAAGGGCTGCCGAAAGGCAGCCCTTTTCTTTTATCTGGCGCGGGACACGACGCGCGTTTCGCGCGTCGCCCCACACGTTGCGTGGCAACGCGTGGGCCCCTCCCTTTGCCTGCCTCTCCCCGCCCCTGTCGGGGCAGCCCCTCAACAGAGGGGCTTGTTTCACCCGGCGATTCCCTGTGTGGCGGATGCAAGTCATTGCTTGGATGAGTTCGGTGATCATCCCCTCGACTGGAGAGGGCTGCCGAAAGGCAGCCTTTCTTCTTCCATCTGGCGCGGGAACGCGACGCGCGTTTCGCGCGTCCCCCCACACGTTGCGCCGCTCGTTGCCCGCTGGGTGCATCCACGCACGGCGTGGAAGGCAAGGCCATTCGCACAGGGCGGGGATCCATGCCCTGTGCGAATGGCGTGTGCTCAGAACGTGTAGCCCAGCCCCAGCTGTATGCCGTTCTGGGTCTGGCCGTCGCGCCGCTCGCCCACGTAATCAACCATCACCGACAGGCGCTTGCTGGCACGGCTGGTCACGCCCAGGTTACAGGTCAGGACCTGCTCACCGACGGGCTGGCTGCTGGCACTGAACAGCAGGTCCGGGGCGGCGGCGAAGCCGTTGCTGTAGCGGGCCTGGGTATCGCCCAGCTCCTTCTGCCAGACCACGCGGGCCCGCGGGGTGATGCGCTCGCCGTTGTTGCCGTCGAAGGTCTTGAACAACTGCAGGCCGGCGCCTACGCGGATGCTTTCCAGGCTGCCACTGCGGCCGATGAGTGCGGCTGCGTCCTGGCCTTCGTTGAAGTGCGTGGCCGAGGTGCGCATGTAGTCGATCACCGGCAGCAGCGGCTGTATCACCAGGCCGTTGCCGGTGGTGAACGAGAACGCATGCTCCACGCGCGCGGAAATCGCGTCGTTGCTGTACTTCGCACGCAGCGGTGCCTGCAGGCCCTCGATCCCCTCGATGCTGCGACGGGTGTCGTGGCGAAGATCGGTGTAGCGGACGGCGGCGGACAGGTAGCCACGCGAATAGAGCGCGTCCACGTAGCCGCCGATATCCAGCGCGCGGACATCGCCGCTGAATCCTGCACCTTCGCCGGACCGGGTCGACATGTCGGCCGCGGCAAGGCTCACGCCCAGTGTCACGCGGTCGTCTGCCAGGCGGGTATCGGCACCAAGCGCGATGCCGCCGATGGTGTGGTTCAGGCCGGCGATGCCCGCACCACCCTCGATACGGCCGTGGCTGCCGAACCCGCGCGCCCAGAAGCTGCGGTTGTGTCCGGCGTCGCTCGCATCACTGCCCGCATCTGCCGGTGCGACCAGGTGCATCGCCAGCTGGTTGAACAGGCGATTGCCGGTCATCGCAGATTGTGCCGAGGCCGTCTGTGCGGCCTGTGCAGCCAGGCCGTCCGCATCGCCACCGCTGCGTGATGCTGCCTGGTGCTGCTGCACGACGTTGCCGATGCTGCCGACCAGTGCGGAATCGGCCAGGCGCAGGCTGGCATGCCCGTCGCCGCGCAATGCTCCCGCCTGGCGCGCGATGTCATCGCGGTCAGCGAACTGCAGGGCACCCAGCAGTCCGCTCATCGAGGAGGTGCGCTGCGCAGCGGCCTGTTGCAATGCGATGCCCAGACCGTCGCCGGATGCGGCGTTGCCGAACAAGCGTGTGTCGTCGAAGGAGGGATTGGCGGTCAGCCACAGGCCACTGCCGGTCTGGTTGACGGTGAAGCTGAGCAGTGAATTGTGGCGAGGGCGGAACACCGCGCCGGGAGCGGTGAGATCCACCGCGCTGCCGGCCTCGCCACTGCGCTCGACGTACTGGAAGCGTCCTTCGATGAAGTCCGACACCGGCGCTGCGCGGGTCAGGGTATCGGGCGTAGCGGTGCGGCACCACAAGCCGGCGTACTCACCGTTCGACGGGCCGCAGGGGGCGACGGGCAGCTGCAGGGCGCTGGAATCCACCTGGGTTCCGACCAGATGGTTCTGCTGGCCTGCCGGGAAGAACGCCTGCTTGATGTCCAGCGTCAGCCTGGCGCTGGGGGCAATGCTCAGCACGGCGCGGTTGATGTTGCCGTACAGGTTGTAGTCACCGGACCGCCGGTCCTCTTCGACCAGGAAGTAGCGAGCTTCTTCCAGCGTCAGTGCCGGTGCGGTGCGCTGGCTGTCGACCTGGAAGGCCAGGTTCGCACCGTCATTGAGGTTGATGTAGCGCCCCTTGCCGATCCGGAAGCGTTCGCTGGTGAACACGTCGTCGCCACCCGGCGCGAGTGCTTCCAGCGAGTAGGGGCGCATGACGATGCCGGAGGGCGCGAGCGTTCCGCCCTCGTTGATGTCGATCGTGGCATTCAATGAACCGTGTCCGGTCAGCACGCCGCCGCGTTCGACCACGGTCAGGCTGCGCAGTGCGCCCTGCTGCAGCTCGATGCGCCCGCCATTGCGGGCGCCGATGGCTTCGGCGTGGTGGATCCAGCCATTCTGCTGCAGGCGCAGGGTGCCGCCATCGGCCACCACATACTGGGCGGCGGAGGCGGTACCCAGTGACCAGACACCGCCCTTGCCGATGCGGATCACACCGAAGGCGTCGTCCAGCCGGATGTCCGGGGCCGACTGCTGGAAGTAGCGCAGGTTGGCCAGCGCATTGGTGTAGCGCCCGCGCACGGCCAGGTTCGGATTGAGGTCTCCGCTCACTTCCTTGTCGACGGAAAGCACGTCGCCAGGCTGGACGTAACCGGCTTCGGTAACGACGCGATCACTGTAGAAGGTGACACCGGGATACGCGGTGCAGTTGCCTGCCGCGCTCTGGTCGCGGGTCGGGCAGAAGCGCGTGGCCACGGCCGCCACGTTCGGGTCGAAGTAGCGCAGGAAGCCCGACTGCTGGGTCAGTTCATAGTGCGCCTGGACGATGCGCGCTTCGATGACCGCGAAGTCGGTCGGGCCGAACATGTCCCGGTAATACTTGATGTACTTGTCCTGCCCCGGGTAGGGGGTAGGACCGTTCGGGCCGGATTCGCCATGGATGCCCAGCACCGTCTGCGTGTAGTTGCCGTGCGCCGGCAGCAGGCCGAACTGCGTGACCTTGCGCTTCACGCCGGCAACGAAGGCGTCGGCGCAGGCCGAGTAGCAGCCGCCGTCCAGTACGGTATCCAGCCCGTGCTGGCGGATGATGGCACCCATGCCCACGCCACCGGAGGCGGCCCCGCCCGGCGAGTTGCGGAACACCACCTGGCGGAGCGGCGTACCCCGGGCCTGCGCGGCCAGGATGTAGGCCTCCAGCGTCTGCGGATCGGTCGCCAGTACGTTGCCGGTGTAGTAGAGCGTGTCTCCATTCACGTGGAAGGCACTGGCATGGACCTGCGGCGAGGCAGCCATGCCGAGAAGTGCTGCAACAAGGGCACTGCCGAGGACGGTGGCGCGACGGGTGGGGAGGGCGGGATATCGATGCATGCGGAGTTCCACGGAAAGGAGTGAAGTGCGGTTGCCGCCCCTTTTTCGCTGCATGAACACGCTGATGCGGCGTGGTTTCAACACGTTGCAGTCTGGGCAGGGCGGGTCGCGCGCGCTCGGCCGTTGGACTGGCCGGGCGAGGAGGGCGACAGGCCGCCTCTCCAGACCGCTAACGCAGCTGCGGGGGGTTCTCCCCCAGTCATCGCGCTAGGCTGACCATGCAGGCGCCGGGCGCAGCGTTTGCGCCGCGCGGGTTACCATGTATGCATCACCTGCTGGAGCCTTCCCCCATGAGCGCTGAAATCCTTGTCCCCGTGTCCTTCGGCGAGCTGCTGGACAAGATCTCGATCCTGCAGATCAAGTCCGAGCGCATCAGCGACGAGGGCAAGCTGGCCAACGTGCGCAGGGAGCTGTCGGCGCTGGAGCAGACCTGGATGGCGCACCCGACGGCGGTGAAGGACATCGCCAAGCTGCGTGCCGAGCTGAAGGCGGTCAACGAGCAGCTGTGGGACATCGAGGACGACATCCGCCTGAAGGAAAAGGCGCAGGCGTTCGACCAGGGCTTCGTCGACCTGGCGCGCAGCGTCTACCTGCGCAACGACGAGCGTGCGCGCATCAAGAAGGCGATTAACCTGGCGCTGGGCTCGGCGTACGTGGAAGAGAAGTCCTACCAGGATTACGCGCAGCGCGCGTAATCCCGGCGGCCAAAAGGGGGAGGTCCACGCCACGCGTGGATGAAACCGCAGGGCGCAGGCCAACGCCCGGCCGGCCCATCACCCCAGATGATCGGCCACGTAACGCTCGAAAGCCGCGATGCCGTCTTCGACAGTGATCAGTTCCATCACATCGTCGAACTCGATCTTGGTGCCCCATTTCAGATCGGCGGCCTGCTTGGCCAGGTACTTGCGTGCGGCGTCGTCGTAGCGGTCCACGCAGTAGCGGCGGTCCGAGTACGGTCCGCTGCGGTTCGGGTTGCTGGCCGCATGCAGGCCCAGCACCTTGGCGCCCATCGCGTTGGCGATGTGCATCGGGCCCGAGTCCGGAGTCATCACCAGGTTGGCGCGGGCAAGCAGGGCAGGCAGCTGCTTCAACGTGTCCTTCCCGACCAGGTCCAGCGCCGGCGTGAGCAGTTGTGCCTGGATGGCATCGGCCATGCTGCGCTCCAGTTCGCTGCGGCCACCGCACAGCACCACCTGCCAACCACGCTGCGCGGCGTGGTTGGCCACGGCTGCATAGCGGTCTGCATACCAGTTGCGGCGCACGTGGCTGGAACAGGGCGAGATCATCAGCACCGGGCGCCCATCGTCCTGCCATTGCGCAGCGGCCCAGTCATATGCGGACTGGGGCACGGCCAGGTCCCAGCTGACCTCGGTCTGGCGCAGGCCCAGCGGCTCGCAGAAGCTGCCGATGGCATCCAGCACATGGACGCCGGGGCGGTCGGGAATGCGCTCGTTGATGAAGAGCCCGTGCAGGTCCTTGGAACGGCTGCGGTCGTAGCCGATGCGGCGCTCGGCGGGAATGAACGCCGACAGCAGGTTGGCGCGGAACGCCACCTGCATCTGCAGCAGCGCTTCAAAACGCCCCGGTGGCAGCTGTTTGCGCAGCTCCTTGACACCTGCCATGCCGCTCTTCTTGTCGTAGGCGTGGAAAGTGACGCCGGGCAGGCCATCGAGCAGTTTGTGGCCGACCTTGTCGATGATCCAGTGGATCGGCGTGTCCGGACGCGCAGCCTGCAGGGTGCGCACCAGGGGCACCACGTGGGTGACATCGCCGAGTGCGGACAGGCGCAGGAGGCACAAGGAGGAGGACGCTGATGCCATGTGTTGTTAGACTCAATGAAATGGTCGCATTCGACGCCAATGAAGCGCTGACGCCATGCCGCGAGGGTCGCGGCATCGGGGCCATTCTGTTCGACCGCGAGCGGCTGCGGCAAGCCGAGGTTGGCCTGTTCTCGCCCCAGCACTGGGGCAGCAAGGCCCGGCCGGTCGGCGAGGGCGGCCGCGGCAGCGCCTGGTTCATCGATGCGCCGTTCGGCGCCAGCGTGCTGCGCCACTACCTGCGCGGCGGCCTGGCAGCGAAGATCAGCCATGACCAGTACCTCTGGCGCGGGTCGGACCGGACCCGGAGCTTTGCCGAATTCCGCCTGATGCGCGCCCTGCGCGAGAAGAAGCTGCCGGTGCCCCGGCCGATCGCCGCGTACTACATGCGCGAAGGCCTGCGCTACCGGGCGGCAATCCTGATGGAGCGGATCGAGGGCGTGCGCTCGCTGGCCGACCGTGCGCTGGTCGCCGGACGGGGCGCGCCCTGGGAAGAGACCGGGCGGCTGATCGCCCGCTTCCACCGTGCCGGCCTGGACCATGCCGACCTCAACGCGCACAACATCCTGTTTGATGGCAACGGCCATGGCTGGCTGATCGACTTCGACCGTGGGGTGATCCGCATTCCGGCCACCGCCTGGCGCGAACGCAACCTCAAGCGCCTGCTGCGCTCGCTGATCAAGCTGCGCGGCGAGCGCAGCGTGGAGGACGTGCAGAAGGACTACGCGCGGCTGAGGCGCGCCTATGACATGGCCTGGAACCGGGGCACCTGATGGGCTGGTCGTTGCGTTTCCTCGGCGTCGGCAACGCGTCGGCGGTCGAGCTGGGGTCGCCGATGTCGGTGATCGAGCGGGACGGGCGGCCGTGGCTGACGATCGACTGCGGCGGCGAAGGCCTGACCGCGTTCAAGGCGCACTACGGGCACATGCCGCAGGCACTGTTCGTCACCCATGTACACCTGGATCACGTGGCCGGTTTCGAGCGGCTGTTCGTCGATACCTTCTTCAGCACGCAGCGCCGCGGCAAGGTGCGCCTGTATGTGCCTGCCACCGTGGTGCCGCTGCTGCACAAGCGCATCGGTGACTACCCGAACGTGCTGGCCGAGGGCGGTGCCAACTTCTGGGATGCGTTCCAGTTGATCGTGGTGGGCGAGGCGTTCTGGCACGAGGGCGTGCGCCTGGAAGTATTCCCGGTACGCCACCACTGGCCGGAGACGGCGTACGGCCTGCGCCTGCAGGGCGCGCTGACCTGGAGTGGTGATACCCGGCCGATTCCGGAGATGCTGGCCCGCTTCGCCAATGACAACGAACTGATCGCCCACGACTGCGGCCTGCACGGCAATCCGTCGCATACCGGTGTGGACGACCTGGAGCGCGAGTACAGCGCGGAACTGCAGGCGCGGATGATGCTCTACCACTACGCCAGCGTGGCTGATGGTGTGGCGCTGGCCGCGCGCGGCCACCGCGTGGCGCAGCCGGGGCAGTGCGTGCCGCTGGCAACCCCGACTGCACCGCACGTGCTGGCGCAGGATCCGCCGTGAGCGGTGCCGGCCAGCCCGCCGACGCGGCGCTGGCCGCCGGACTGGAGGTGCTGGAGCGCGCGCTGCATGCGCCTGCGGTGCGGGCCGATCCTGAGCGCCTTGACGCATTGCTGGACGAGGATTTCAGCGAGATCGGCAGTTCCGGGCAATGCTACGGCCGTGATGCAGCCTTGCAGGAGATCCCGTTGGAGCGCGCGCAGGTGCTGATCGAATCGGAACAGTACGCGGTGTGGTTGTTGGCCGACGGTCTGGCCCAGGTGCGTTATCGCAGCCGCCATTACCTCGACGGCCAGCCGCAAGGCTGGGTGCTGCGCAGCTCGCTGTGGCGCCGGCACGGGGATGGATGGCGCATGCTGTTCCACCAGGGCACGCCCGAGGCACGGTAGGACCGGGCCATGTCCGGCGAAGGGCGCCAACCAGGGGTGGCACCTGCCAGGGGCGGGGCGTCGCCGGAAAAGGCGATGGCCCCGCCGGCTGACCTCGGCGCCCGCGTCGATCGATACCGTTGCTGCCTTCCGGCCCTGGCGGGGTTTTCGACCTAGCGTCGCGAGGGGCCGACGGGGCCACCATAGAGACGTCGGCCGCCCGGAGGGCAGCCAGTTCACGGACCAGGGGAAGCAGCGCGCGATGCGCCAGAGACCACAGCCGGACTGCGCATCGGCTGGCCGATGGCAGACGCGTAGTCTAGCGCAGGCAGGTGCATCGACGCCAGCTTCACGCGCTGAATCCGCTGTAACCCGTTCCCGCCCATGGCGGCCCGGGCCACCCGCCGTTGCTAGAATGCCGGCCAGGAGGAACGGCCTCCCCCACATCGGGAATCAAAGACCAGGACGGCCTGGCCCTACCAAGAGGAGGGCCGTCATGGCCTGGATCTATCTGTTGTTCGCCGGCCTGCTGGAAATCGTCTGGGCCGTGTCCATGAAGCAGTCCGAAGGCTTCACCAAGCTCACCCCCACCGTGGTCACGATCGTCGGCATGATCGCCAGCTTCTGGTTGCTGGCGGTGGCCATGCGCAGCCTGCCGCTGGGCACCGCCTATACGATCTGGACCGGCATCGGCGCGGTCGGTGCGTTCGTGGTTGGCATCGTGTTCCTCGGCGAGCAGGTCAGCCCGATGCGGATCGGTGCAGCGGTGCTGATCGTTTCCGGCCTGGTGCTGATGAAACTCTCGAGCAGCTGAATGATTTACTTATGGCGGGGAAAGGAATCTCCGCTTCCAGCAGGTATATGCATTTTCGGCAAGACCATTTTGTCCGCCCGTTTTATTTGACGTACGTCATGAAAATAACGAGCGTGATTCACATGCCACTGGCACCGACGGTCGCACAGTGCCGCCATTCGTCGGGCGAAACCGGGGAGTTTTCGCCTTGAGGGACACGCTGTCGTACCTGTCACCGGGTGCGACCGCGTGAAGATGTGAAGATTTTCAGGAGTTAATGCCTTCAAACCTTGTTTCCGCATCGGGAGCCGGGGTGGGCCGCATTGTCTCCAAAAAACCTGCCAGCTGTGCCATCCGGTCTTTTCATGGAGATTTACCGATGAACCGCATTTACCGTCTGGTTTTCAATCGTGCCCTTGGGGTAATGCAGGTTGCTTCGGAGGTCGCCCAGAACCCCGGCGGAAGCGCGGTCAGCGCAGGGCGGGTGCCGCGATTGCGGGCGCACCAGCTGGCGGCGGCTTTGGCCGCCACACTGGCCAGCGGATCGGCATTCGCAGCGTGCACCGGCACCACAACCGTAAACTGCGACAGCACCACCAACATCAACAACTACTCCAACGCGACCAACGGCCTCACGCTGAACATCGCCGCGGGTGCATTGCTGCGTACGCCGCCGGTCGTAGGTGGCGGCAACGCAGCAACGCTGACCGGCGACAACGTGACGGTCAACAACAATGGCACGATCGATCCGAGCTCGATCATCCTCGCCTCGCCCGGCCTGGTCATCGGCAATGGTTCTGCCAACAACAGCGCGATCGTCGTCAACAACAACGCCAGCGGACAGATCAAGGGTGTCGTCAACATCGCAACGCTGCTGGGCTTCGGTGGACAGGCGCTGGTGGCACAGAATGTCAACGGCACCACTACCATCAACAACGCCGGCCTGATCAGCACGTCGCTGATCGGTGCAGGCAGCGTTTCCGACGCGACCACGGTGGTGACCTATGGTGGTGCAGCCGCCAATGTGACCAACACAGGCACCATCGACGGACGCGTCGGCCTGGGTGCTTCTGGCGGTAACACGTTCCTCAATGCGGGGGCGGTCAGTGGCAGCGTTCACCTGGGTGATTCAACCGGCGGCAACACCTTCACCGCAGTGTCGGGTTCCAGCGTTGTGAGCGGCGGCGGCAGCGCTCTTGCCGGCGTGATTACCGGTGTCACCGGGGTAAAGGTTGCGGCAGCGGGATCGGTCGACGCCGGTACCGGCAGTGGTGCGGCCAACAACACGCTGGTGTTGCAGAACGTCGTCAGCGGTCCGGGGTCCGGCATCGGCGGAGCGGTGACCACGCTGGGCTGGAACCAGTACCTCAACTTCCAGAAGCTCACCGTCAACAGCGGCACCTGGAACCTGCAGGGTGCGTGGGCGGGTGCGGGTACGACCACGCTCAATGATGGCCTGGTCAATTTCAACAATGCCGGTTCCTTCGGCACAGGGCTGTTCACCGCCAACGGCGGTGCCATCGCCTCCGCCACGGCCGGTCTGAACCTGGCCAACCCTTTCAGCCTTGGTGGCAATCTGTCCCTGGCAGGGACCAATGCGTTCAGCCTGGGGGGCTTGCTGTCCGGTACTGGCGGGCTGACGGTCAACAACACCGGCATCGTCACGCTCGGCGGCGCAAACCTGTTCTCCGGCGGCGTCAACCTCAATGCCGGCGGCCTGCTGCTGGGCAATGCGGGCGCGCTGGGCAGCGGCAACCTGACCGTGGGTGGCAGCGCTTCACTGGATACGACGTCGGGCTTCACCCTAGGCAACAATCTGGTGATCAATGGCGGGGGCTCGCTGAACCTGCTGGGCAGCAATGCGTTGTCATTGAACGGTTCGATCTCCGGTGCCGGCAACCTGACCAAGAGCGGCGCCGGCACCCTCACCTTGAACGGCGCCAATGCGCTGACCGGCAGTTTCAACCTGGCCGGAGGCGCGTTGGCGCTGGGCGCGGGCGGCAGCCTGTCACCCACCGGCGCGATCACGGTCGGCGTCGGTACCACCCTGGACCTGTCGGCGGCCGCCAACCAGACCATCGGTTCGCTGGCGGGCCTCGGCGGTTCGGTCAACCTGGGCAGCCACACGCTCACCCTCGCGGGGCTGGGCGATACCAGCTACAGCGGTACGTTCGCCGCAGGCACGGGTGGCCTGGTCAAGCTGGGCACCGGCGTGCAGACCTTGTCGGGCGTGAACAACCTCAGTGGCGGCGTGGCACTCAACGGCGGTGGCCTGCTGCTGGGCAATGCTGCTGCGCTGGGCAGCGGTGCGCTCAGTGTCGGCGGCAACGTGACGCTCGATGGAACCACGGGGGCGCTTGCACTGGCCAACGCGGTCAACCTCGGTTCGGGTGCCAGCCTCAATCTGCTCGGCAACCAGGCGTTGACGTTCAACGGCGTGATCGGTGGCACCGGCAGCCTGGTCAAGAGTGGTGCGACCACGCTGACCCTCAACGCTGCAAATACCTTTGGTGGTGGGCTGGCGCTCAATGCCGGTGGCCTGGTCCTGGGCAATGCCGGCGCGCTCGGAACCGGCGCGCTGAATGTCGGCGGTGCGACAACGCTCGATGCCAGCGCGGCGCTGAGCGTGGGCAATGGCATCAACCTCGGCGCAGGTGGCCTGCTGAATGTACTGGGCAGCAGTGCATTGACGCTGGGCGGCGCCATCGGTGGCACCGGCAGCCTGGTCAAGAACGGTGCAGCCACGCTTACGCTGGGTGGCGCAAATACCTTCACCGGCGGCCTGGCGATCAATGCCGGCAAGGTTGCGGTGGGCAGCGGCGGAAGCCTGGCCGCCGGCGGTGCGGTCAGCCTGGCCGGCGTTGGCGCGGACCTGGACATCTCGCTCGGCGGCAACCAGACCATCGGTGCGTTGTCCGGCGTGGCTGGCAGCACCCTGTCGCTGGGCAGCAGCACGCTGACCTTCGGTGATGCCACCAACCAGACCTTCGCCGGCGTCATCGGCGGCACCGGTGGCCTGATCAAGCAGGGCACCGGCGTGCAGACGCTGACCAGCGCCAGCACCTTCAGCGGTGGGGTGAATCTTGCCGCCGGTGGCCTGGTGCTGGGCAACGCCGGTGCGCTGGGAAGCGGTGCGCTGACCGTCAGTGGCAACGGTTCGCTGGACGCCACTGCTGCACTGAACCTGGGCAATGCGATCAACCTCGGCGCGGCGTTGACCCTGCCGGGCAGCCAGAACCTGGCCCTGGCCGGCAACATCACCGGCACCGGCAGCCTGGTCAAGAATGGCGCGTCGACACTGACCTTGAACGGTACCAACACCTTCAGCGGTGGACTGAGCGCAAACGCCGGCAGTCTGCTGCTGGGCAACAGTGGCGCACTCGGTACGGGAGTATTGGGCATTGGCGGCAGCGTCTCGCTCGATGGCGGCGCCCCGCTGAACCTGGCCAACAATGTGTCCCTGGGCGGGGGTGCCGCGCTGTCGCTGCCGGGCTCGCAGGCGATCACGCTGGGTGGCGTGGTGTCCGGTGCCGGCAGGCTGGTGAAGAACGGTGCCACCACCTTGACCCTCAATGGCGCCAACACCTTCGGTGGCGGGCTGACCGTCAACGGCGGCGGCGTGTTCCTGGGGAACGCCGGCGCACTGGGCACCGGTGCACTGTCGGTGGGCGCCAATGCCACGCTGGACAGTTCAGTAGCGCTGAACCTCGCCAACGACCTCAACCTTGGGGCAGGCGCGGCGCTGGATCTGCTGGGCAGCCAGAACGTGTCGCTGGGCGGTCTCATCAGTGGTACTGGCAGCCTGGTCAAGAACGGTACGGCGACGCTGGCGTTGAACGGCGTCAATACGTTCAGCGGGGGCGTCGGCCTCAACGCGGGCCTGCTGCAGCTGGGCAATGCGCAGGCGCTGGGTACCGGCCAGCTGGACGTGGGCGGCAACGCTTCGCTGGAGGCCACAACGGCGCTGGCGCTGGGCAACACCATCGGTCTCGCTGCCGGTGCCAACCTTTCCGTGCTGGGCAGCAATGACCTGACGCTGGCCGGTCCGGTATTCGGTGCCGGTGGGCTGATCAAGGACGGCACGGCGCGGTTGACGTTGTCGGGCGCCAATACCTACAACGGAGGCACCACCATCAACGCCGGCACGCTGGCGCTGGGCGCAGGCGGCAGTCTCGCCGCAGCCGGTGCGGTGAATCTTGCCGTTGCGGGCGCGACACTGGACATCTCCGCAGCCGGTGCGGCACAGACCATCGGCGCGTTGAATGGCGTGGCGGGCAGCCAGCTGGCGCTGGGCGCGCAGTCGCTGACCTTTGGCGGCGCCGGCAACGGCAGCTTTGCCGGCGTGATCGGTGGCACTGGCGGCCTGGTCAAGACGGGTACCGGCGTGCAGACGCTGTCCGGTGCCAACACCTTCAGTGGCGGTGTTGCACTCAACGCGGGTGGCCTGATCCTCGGCAATGCCAGCGCGCTCGGCACCGGTGCGCTGGGCATCGGTGGCACCACCACGCTGGACAGCACGGTGGCGTTGAACCTGGCCAACGCAGTGAACTTCGGTGCGGGCACGCAGCTGACGCTGGGCGGCAGCAACGATGTCACGCTCGGTGGCGTGGTGGCCGGCAACGGCAGCCTGGTCAAGAATGGTGCGGGCCTGCTGACCCTCAACAACACCAACACCTTCGGTGGCGGCCTGACCTTGAACGGTGGTGGCCTGGTGGTCGGCGCGAATGGTGCGCTCGGTACCGGTGCGCTGGCGGTCAATCCCAGCACCACGCTGGATGCGGGCACTGCAGTGACGCTCGGCAATGCGGTCACGCTGGGCTCGGGCGTCGCACTCACGCTGCCCGGCAGCAATGCGCTGACGCTGTCGGGCGTGGTAGGCGGCAATGGCAGCCTGATCAAGAATGGCGGCACCACGTTGACGCTGTCCGGTGCCAACACCTACACCGGCGGTACCACCATCAACGCCGGCACGCTGGCGTTGGGCACGGGTGGCAGTCTCGCCGCAGTCGGTGATGTCACGTTGGGCGCAGGCGCAGGCTTCGATATCTCCGGTGCCGGCGGCAACCAGACCATCGGCGCGCTCAACGGCGCGGGCGGCAGCACGCTGACGCTGGGCGGCAATTCGTTGACCTTCGGTACCGCCGGCAACGCCGCGTTCGATGGCGTGATCAGCGGCGGTGGTGGCCTGGTCAAGGTGGGCGCGGGCGTACAGACCTTGTCCGGCGCCAACACCTTCGGCGGCGGCGTCACCCTCAATGCAGGTGGCCTGGTGCTTGGCAATGATGCGGCGTTGGGCGCGGGTGCATTGACCGTCGGTGGTGCTGCCACGCTGGATACCACCGGCCTGGCAACGCTGGCCAACAACATTGCGCTCAATGCCGGGCTGACCGTAATCGGGACCAATGCACTGACGCTCAACGGCGTCCTTTCCGGGGCCGGCAGCCTGACCAAGAATGGCAGCGCGACGCTGACCCTGAACGGCATCAACACCTACACCGGTGGCACCAACATCAACGCCGGCACGCTGGCGCTGGGGGCCGGTGCCAGCCTGGCCGCGAGCGGTACCGTCAATCTTGCCACCGGCGCCACGCTGGACCTGTCGGCCGGCAGTGGCACGCAGCAGTTCGGCACGCTGGTCGGCAACGGTACGGTGAACCTCGGTGCCAACTCGATCGAAGTGGGCGGCGCCACCGATGGCACCTTCAGTGGCTCGATCGCAGGCACCGGTGGCCTGACCAAGGTCGGTGCCGGCATCGAGACGCTGACCGGTGCCAACACCTACACCGGCGGCACGTTCATCAACGCCGGTACCCTGGCGATCGGCCCCGGCGGCAGTCTGGCCGCGACCGGTGCGGTGACGCTCACTGCGACAGGCACGGGCTTCGATATCTCCACTGCCGGCGCCAACCAGACCATCGGGGCGTTGAACGGCGTGGCGGGTTCGACGGTGAGCCTGGGGGCGCAGACGCTGACCCTGGGCGGCGTTGGCAACAGCATCTTCGATGGCGCGATCTCCGGCACCGGCGGCCTGGTCAAGAATGGCGCCGGCAGCCTCACGCTGGGCGGTGCCAACCTGTTCAGCGGTGGCGTCGCGCTCAATGGCGGCGCATTGGTGGTCGGCAACAACGCTGCGCTCGGCAGCGGTGCGCTGACGGTGGGAAGCAACGCGACGCTGGATGCATCCACCGGCGTCAGCCTGGCCAACAACATCAACCTCGCATCGGGTGCCAACCTCGATCTGCTCGGCAGCCAGGCGCTGACCCTGGGCGGCGTAATCTCCGGCACGGGCGGGCTGATCAAGGACGGTGCGGCCACGGTGACCCTGAGCGGCGCCAACACCTACACCGGTGGCACCACCATCAACAGCGGCACGCTGGCGATCGGCGCTGGTGGCAGCCTCGCCGCGGCCGGCGCAGTGAACCTGGCCGGTGCCGGCACGTTCGACATTTCGGCGGGCAACCAGGCCATCGGTTCGCTGGCCGGCGTCGCCGGCAGTACGGTGGCGCTGGGCGGCAGCACGCTGACCCTGGGCGGCACCGTGGACAGCACCTTCAGCGGTGCGATCAGTGGCAACGGCGGCCTGGTCAAGAACGGCGCAGGCGTGCAGACGCTCAACGGCGCCAGCACCTTCAGCGGCGGCGTAGCGCTCAACGCCGGTGGCCTGGTGGTCGGCAACAATGCTGCGTTGGGCACCGGTGCAGTGACGGTCGGAGGCGCTGCGACACTCGATTCGAACACGGCGGTCACCCTCGCCAACAACTTCACCCTCAACAACGCGTTGACCGTCCTCGGCAGCAACAACCTCACCCTCAACGGCATCCTCAGTGGTACCGGCTCACTGACCAAGGAGGGTGCCGCGACGCTGACCTTGAATGGTGCCAACACCTATACCGGCGGTACTTTCATCAACGCCGGCACCCTGGCACTGGGTGCTGGCGCCAGCCTGGCCTCCTCAGGCACCGTCAACCTGGCCACGGGGGCGACCTTCGATCTGTCAGCAGGCAGCGGCACGCAGCAGTTCGGTACCCTGATCGGCAGCGGTACAGTGAATCTGGGCGCCAACACGCTGACGATCGGAGGCCCTGCCAATGGCACCTTCAGTGGTTCGGTGGCCGGCTCCGGTGGCCTGATCAAGGAAGGTGCGGGAACGCAGACGCTGACCGGTACCAACACCTTCACCGGTGGCACCACCATCAACGCCGGCACGCTGGCGATCGGTGCCGGCGGCAGCCTTGCAGCGACCGGTGCGGTCACCCTGGCCAACGCCGGCACCACCTTCGACATCAGCGCGGGTGGTGCGCAGGCGATCGGTTCGCTGGCAGGCGTGGCAGGTTCGACCGTGGCGCTGGGCGGCAGCACGCTGACCCTCAATGGCGTGGGCAATACCACGTTCGCCGGCACCATCGGAGGGGCCGGTGGCCTGGTAAAGAACGGCGCAGGCATCCAGGGCTTGACTGGCGTCAACGTCTTCACGGGCGGCGTGACCCTCAATGCCGGTGGCCTGCTGCTGGGCAACGACGGTTCGCTGGGCATCGGCGCGCTGACCGTAGGCGGCAACGCCAGCCTGGACGGCACCAGTGCGCTGACTCTGGCCAACACCGTGCAGCTGGCCAGCGGCACGCTGACTCTGGCCGGCAGCAACGCGCTGACCTTGAACGGACCGATCAGCGGTGCCGGTGGCCTGCTGAAGGATGGCGCGGCGACGGTCACCCTGGGCGGTGCCAGCAGCTATACCGGCACCACCACCATCAACAGCGGCACGCTGGCGGTAGCAGCCGGCGGCAGCCTGTCCGGTGCCAGCACGGTCAACCTGGCCGGTGCTGGCACACTGGATATCAGCGCCGGTGGCAACCAGAGCATCGGCGGCCTGGCCGGTGTGGCCGGCAGCACGGTGGCGCTGGGAGGCGCAACGCTGACTACCGGCGGCAACAACGCCAGCACCGTGTTCGCTGGCGTCCTCAGTGGCACCGGCGGCCTGGTGCAGGGAGGTACCGGTACGCTGACCCTGAGCGGCGACAACACCTATACCGGCGGTACCACCATCAACGGTGGCAGCACCCTGCAGATCGGCAACGGTGGCAGCACCGGTTCGGTGCTGGGCGACATCACCAACAATGGCAGCCTGGTCTACAACCTCGGCACCACGGCAACCGTGGGTGCGGTGGTCAGTGGCAATGGCGGTCTGGCCCAGGCCGGCAGCGGCACGCTGGTGCTGACCGGCAACAACACCTACACCGGAGGGACCACCATCAATGCCGGCGGCACGCTGCAGATCGGCAACGGTGGTGCGACCGGTGCGATCGTCGGCGACATCACCAACAACGGCGCGCTGGTGTCCAACGTGGCCGGCAACACCACGCTCGGTGGCACCATCAGCGGCAGTGGCGGCCTGACCCAGGCCGGCAGCGGCACGCTGGTGCTAACCGGCAACAACACCTATACCGGCGGCACCACCATCAATGCCGGTGGCACCCTGCAGGTGGGCAATGGCGGTGCAACCGGTGCGATCACCGGCAACGTTGCCAACAACGGCAGCCTGGTATTCAACGTGGGCGGCAACACCACGGTCGGTGGCGCGATCAGCGGCAGCGGTGGCCTGACCCAGGCCGGCAGCGGCGTGCTGACCCTGGTCGGCAACAACACCTATACCGGTGGCACCACGATCAATACCGGCGGTACGCTGCAGGTCGGCAACGGCGGGGCAACCGGCGCCATCGCTGGAGACATCACCAACAATGGCGCGTTGATCTCCAACGTGGCCGGCAACACGCAGCTGGGCGGCACCATCAGCGGTACGGGTGGCCTGACCCAGGCGGGCAGTGGGTCGCTGGTGCTGACCGGCACCAACACCTACACCGGGGGTACCACCATCAACGCCGGCGGCACGCTGCAGCTGGGCAATGGCGGCGCGACCGGCTCGATCATTGGCGATGTCACCAACAACGGCACGCTGCTGTCCAACGTGGCCGGCAACACCACGCTGGGTGGCACCATCAGCGGCAGCGGCGGCCTGACCCAGGCCGGCAGCGGCACTCTGACCGTGACCGGCAACAACACCTACACCGGGCCGACCACGATCAACGCAGGCGGCACGCTGCAGGTCGGCAACGGCGGTGCGACCGGCGCGATCGGTGGCAACGTCACCAACAACGGCAACCTGGTGTTCAACGTGGCCGGCAATACCACGGTCGGTGGCGCCATCAGCGGCAGCGGTGGCCTGACCCAGGCCGGCAGCGGCACGTTGATCCTGGGCGGCAACAACACCTATACCGGTGGCACCACCATCAATACCGGCGGCACGTTGCAGGTCGGCAATGGCGGCGCCAGCGGTGCGATCGCCGGCAACGTCAGCAACAACGGCAGCCTGGTGTTCAACGTGGGCGGCAACACCACCGTCGGAGGCACCATCAGCGGCAATGGTGGCCTGACCCAGGCCGGCACCGGAACGGTCACCCTGACCGGCAACAACACCTACACCGGCGGCACCACCATCAATGCCGGCGGCACCGTGCAGGTCGGCAATGGCGGCGCCAGCGGCTCGATCACCGGCAATATCACCAACAACGGTGGCCTGGTCATCAACACCGGCGGCACCACCACGCTGGGCGGCACCATCAGCGGTGGTGGCAGCATCGTGCAGGCAGGCCCGGGCGGCCTGAACCTGGGCGGCAACAGCGGCGGCTTCAGCGGCACCGGCCAGGTCACCGGGGGTGGCCTGAATGTCACCGGCAACATCGGTGGCCAGTGGACCATCGGCAGCGGTACCACGCTGTCCGGTACCGGGACCATCGGTGGCACGGGTGGCGGCGTGACGGTGTCCAGCGGCGGCGTGCTGTCGCCGGGCAATGGCCCGGGCAACGGCAGTGGTGCAGGCAATGGCACCGGCACGATCACGGTGGGCGGCAACCTGACGTTGTCGCCGGGCAGCACGCTGGGCGTCGATCTGGGTGCCAGCGGCAGCGACACGGTGCAGGTGGGCGGCAGCGCCAACGTGGGTGGCAGTACCGTGCAGGTGAACACGATTTCGCCGAGTACCAGCTACCAGCAGGGCCAGCAGTACACGGTGGTCAATGCGGGCGGTGGCGTGAGTGGGCAGTTCGCTTCGGCGACCTCGCCGTCGGCCTT
Source organism: Stenotrophomonas sp. YJH_SMC_19 (assembly GCF_059367915.1). Lineage (NCBI taxonomy): Bacteria > Pseudomonadati > Pseudomonadota > Gammaproteobacteria > Lysobacterales > Lysobacteraceae > Stenotrophomonas > Stenotrophomonas sp. YJH_SMC_19. The sequence goes on along the minus strand of NZ_JCAFRI010000013.1, from coordinate 13,033 downwards.
CCTGACCATCACCCCGGTCTATACCGCCAACACGGCCAACCTGCAGATCGACGTGGCGCAGACCGCGGCATTCACCACGGCGGCGAAGACGCGCAACCAGTACAACACCGCTGCAGCGCTGGACAGCCTGCCGCAGAGTGGTCCGGCACTGGGCCTGTACAACACGCTGCTGATGTATGACGCGGGTACCGCGCGTGCGGCGTTCGACCAGTTGTCCGGCGAGGTGCATGCGGCCAGCCGTGCGGTGCTGCTGTACGACAACTACCTGGAAGAGGGCATCCGCCAGCGTCTCGGCAGCGAACTGCCGACCGTGCGTGGCGAGCGTGCCTCGGCCTGGCTGGCCGGCAGCGGCAAGGTGTTCCGCCAGGACGGTGACGGCAACGGCGATGACATCCGCTCCAACCGCAATGCACTGATGGCGGGCGTGGACTGGCAGCTGGGCGAACACGTGGTGCTGGGTGCGGCCGCAGGCAACGAGCGGCTGGATACGCGCCTGTACGATCGCAGCTCGCGGGCCCGCCTGCGCGGCAACACGTTCGGCCTGTATGCGCAGGGCCAGTGGAACAACGGCTTTGCGGTCGGTGGCAGCGTATCGCGCGGTGACTACCGCACGCGTACCACGCGTGAGGTGCCGCTGCTGGGCCAGACCCTGTACAGCCGCCAGGACTCGGATGTGACCATCGCGCAGGTGGAGGGCAGCTGGACCTGGACCCATGGCAGGACCCAACTGCAGCCGTATGTGCAGTTCACCAGGCACTGGGTCGACAGTGATCGTGCGGTGGAGCAGGGCGGCACGGCTGCGCTGGTGCTGGAAGGCGGCAAGGACACGCTCAATGTCAGCACCGTGGGCGTGCGCGGCCGTTGGGATGTGGGCAGCGGCGAGCGCTTCCCGGCGCAGCTGACGGTTGGCCTGGGCTGGCAGCATGCATCGGGTGATACCGATGTGGCCAGCCGCAACCGCTTCGCGGTGGGCGGCAATGCCTTCGACGTCTACAGCGCGGTGATGGCACGCAATGCGCTGGTCAGTCAGGTGGGCGTGGCGGTGGGCCTCGGCCGCAACAGCCAGCTGTCGATGTTCGTGCAGGGCCAGCACGGCGATGGCCGCCGCGACGTGGGCGGGCAGATCAACCTGCGTGTGGGCTTCTGAGGAGAGTGGGGCGACGTTGGATCCACGCCTGCGTGGATCCAGGGCGGTGCGGAGGGCTAGACCCTCCGCTCCATCTCCACGGCATCGATCCCGGCGCCGTGGCCATTGGAAACGATCCGCGTCACCTGGAAGCCCAGGCCAGCATAGAAGCCCTGGGTGTGCTGGCTGGTGCTGAGCGTGATGCGCTTGATCGAGGGATCCGCTTCGGCCTGGCGCAGGCGTGCCAGCGCCAGTTCCCGGCCCAGTCCATGCCGGTGCAGCGCGCGCTGTACCATGCCCCAGCAGAAACCGGCACTGCCGTCGCCGCGTCGCGACAGGCCGCCGCACGCCACGATGCTGCCATTTCGCTCGATGACCTGGAATGCACAGTCCATGGCCTGTTCTTGCAGGAAGCGCTCAAAGTCGCTGCGCTCTTCGGGCGCGAAGTAGGTGGGCACGTTGCTGTCGAAAATCGACAGGCAGGCGCTGGCATCGGCGGGGCGGTAGAGGCGGAGGTTCATGGAAAATGCCTTGGCGTTGCCCGGGCGCATTTCAACCGTCCAGACGTTGTCCTTCTCAAGGGGGTATCGCGCGACGAGGCCGCAGGAGCCGCCGAAGTGCTCCAAGGTACATGGAGCGGAGTCGATCTTCTCACGGATGATTTCGCCCACCTCGAATGACTGTGCGGAACACAGGCGCCTGCACCAGGCGGGTGCGTCAGTGGCGAGGCGCATGCGGCCGCGATGGCATGCAGCGGGGCGCGGCGGCTCTTGGGCTATGCTTTCGACACGTGGGACTGACCGCGCGGCAGGATCCGCCGGCCCCATTCGTCTTCCTGCCTGCAACGGAGCTGCCCAGCGATGCCCGACCCTTCTCTTTCCCGGACTGCCCAGGTCATGCGCGGTCTGCTGTTTGGCGCGGTGGGGCTGTTGATCCTTGCCGTGGCCGCCTTCGAAGTGACGCATCGCCTTGAGTTCCTGCAGATCGCGCAGGCCGTCGATGGCCAGGTCGAGCGCCTGAACGCGGGCGGATCACATCCGCAGATTGCGTTCACCACCGCGACCGGCCAACACGTCTCTTACCCGCAGGGTGGCATGATCTTCGGCTATGAGCCTGGACAGCCGGTACGCGTGCTGTACGATCCGGCGCAACCGCGCCTGGAGCCGGTCCTGGATACGTTCGGTGCGCTGTGGGGAATGACGGTCGTGTGGATGCTGCTGGGGCTGGCGTTCGTCGGCGTCTGCGTGCGGGGACTGCTCCGGCGCAGGTGACTCGCAGCGGATCGCGCGCTGTCGGCGGGCGAACCGTTGGACCTGCCCCTGGCGGCAGGGCCTGTTCAGTTCGGTAGTACCTGCCGCGCTTCCCGCCAGCCAAATAAAAAAGCCGCCCAGTGGGCGGCTTCTTCATTTATCTGGCGGAGAGAGGGGGATTGTCGGGTGCATCCCTGCACCCGATCCCGATCCCGATGCGCGTTGCGCCCCGGGACCAGCCTGCGGCTGTCCGGTTCTGCTCCTGCAGAACCGTCGAACCCCGGCGGGGCTTCTCACCACCCATCCCATCCGCCAGACAAACGCAAAAGGGCCACCCTGTGGGCGGCCCTTTTGCGTTTGTCTGGCGGAGAGAGGGGGATTCGAACCCCCGAAGCGCGGTTTAGACGCTTACACACTTTCCAGGCGTGCTCCTTCAACCACTCGGACACCTCTCCGGATCCCTGCCATCGGCAAACGCCTCAGCAGGGGCGCAGATTCTAGCGGGCTGCGCGGCACTTCACAAGCACCCCGGCCAGGAACCCGCGAAAGATGTGCCGGAGGCGAGGGGGGCTGGACAGGCATGGCACAATGGAACATCCGATGGAAAACGGTGGCCTGATGTCCTATCTCGTCCTTGCCCGCAAGTGGCGTCCAAAGCGTTTTGCCGAGCTGGTGGGCCAGGAACACGTGGTCCGTGCGCTCAGCAACGCGCTGGACAGCGGCCGGGTCCACCATGCGTTCCTGTTCACCGGCACCCGCGGCGTGGGCAAGACCACCATCGCGCGCATCTTCGCCAAGTCGCTGAACTGCGAACAGGGCACCAGTGCCGATCCCTGCGGCCAGTGTGCAGCCTGTCTGGATATCGACGCCGGCCGCTACATCGACCTGCTGGAAATCGACGCCGCGTCCAACACCGGCGTGGACGACGTGCGCGAGGTGATCGAGAACGCGCAGTACATGCCTTCGCGTGGCAAGTACAAGGTCTACCTGATCGACGAAGTGCACATGCTGTCCAAGGCGGCGTTCAACGCGCTGCTGAAGACGCTGGAAGAGCCGCCGGAGCACGTGAAGTTCCTGCTGGCCACCACCGATCCGCAGAAGCTGCCGGTCACCGTGCTCAGCCGCTGCCTGCAGTTCAACCTCAAGCGCCTGGACGAGGACCAGATCCAGGGCCAGATGACCCGCATCCTGGCGGCCGAGGAGATCGAGGCCGACGGCAGTGCCATCGTGCAGCTGGCCAAGGCCGCTGATGGCAGCCTGCGGGATGGCCTGTCGCTGCTGGACCAGGCGATTGCCTATGCCGGCGGCGCGCTGCGCGAGGACGTGGTGCGTACCATGCTGGGCACGGTCGACCGCACCCAGGTGGCGGCGATGCTCGATGCGCTGGCTGACGGCGATGGCCCGCGCCTGCTGCAGGTGGTGGCCGCGCTGGCCGAATTCTCGCCGGACTGGAGTGGCGTGCTGGAAGCGCTGGCCGAAGGCCTGCACCGCATCCAGGTGCAGCAGCTGGTACCGGGTGCGGCCGTTGCCGAAGGCCTGGATGCCGCCGCATTCGCCGAGCGCCTGCGCCCGGAAGTGGTGCAGCTCTGGTACCAGATGGCCTTGAACGGCCGTCGTGACCTGCCGATGGCGCCGAGCCCGCGCGCGGGCTTCGAGATGGCCGTGCTGCGCATGCTGGCGTTCCGCCCGGCCGCGGCGGTCCCGCCGGTGCCGAAGTCGGTGGAGGGGGCAGGCAATGCGCCGGGTGGCAATGCTGCCGGTGGTGGCACCGGTGCGGGTACCCACGAAGCGACGCCGGCGACTGCCGCCGCTTCGGCAAGCCCGGCCTTGGTGGCGCAGGTGGCTGCTCCGGTGCAGGCCGCGCCGCGCGAACCTGAACCCGAACCGGACCCGGCCCCGCAACCCGAACCGGACCCGACGCCGGAGCCCGAGCCGGTTCCGGTGGAAGAGCCGGTGTCACCGCCGCCGGTGAAGGCCGAAGCAGCGGCGCCGCCGTCCGTTGAAACAGAAGCGGGCGACGACCTGCCGCCGTGGGCCACCGACGAAGCCGAGGCACGTGACGAGGCGCTGGCGGCCGAGATGGCTGGGCCGGAAGCTGCCATGGTGGCGCCCTGGCATGAGCCGCCGGCTCCCGTCGCGGCTCCCAGCGAGCCTGCACCGCCCGCACGCCCGTTCCGCACGGAAGGCATTGCCATCGCGCCGGTCGAGCCGGCGCCAGTGCAGGAGAACGCGCCGCTGGAAGGTGTCAGCGACCTGGCCAGCGCCGAGGACTGGCTGGATCTGGTCGCCAACAGTGGCCTGAGCGGCCCGTCGCGGCAGCTGGCCGCCAACGCCGCCTTCATCAGTTGCCAGCACGGGACCTTGAAACTGGGCCTTTCGCCCGGATTTGAATACCTGCGCTCGGAGCGCGCGCTGGCCGCCCTGGGCGAGATGCTGGAGAAGGCCCTCGGCCAGGCGCCGAAGATCGTGGTCGAGACCGTGGAAACCGAACACGTTCCGGCCGAGACCCTGCACCAGCGTGCCGACCGCCAGCGTAGTGAGCGGCAGCAGGTGGCAGAGGCCGTTTTCATGGACGACCCGGAAGTGCAGGTGCTGATCCAACAGCACGGTGCCCGGGTTGTTTCCGATTCCATCCGTTCTTTTGACGAGTAAGACACCATGCGCGGAAACATCGCACAACTGATGCAGCAGGCCCAGAAAATGCAGGAAAACCTGCAGAAGGCCCAGGAAGAAATCGCCAAGATCGAAGTGACCGGCAGCGCCGGCGGCGGCATGGTCAGCGTGACCCTGACCGGTGCCAAGGAATGCCGCAAGGTGCGCATCGACCCGTCGCTGACCAGCGACCCGGAGATGCTGGAAGACCTGATCGCCGCCGCCTTCAATGATGCCTCGAACAAGATCGATGCCGAGTCGAAGTCGAAGATGGGGTCGGCCACCGCCGGCATGCAGCTGCCGCCGGGCATGAAGCTGCCGTTCTGATTTCCCAGGGGGCGCCTGCCGCTGCAGGTGCCCGCTCCAACCCTCGGTCGAGCATGGCTCGACTCTACAGACAGCTGTCGAGCGTGCTCGACGCCATGAAAGCATGCCGCCGTGTCCGCACCCCTGCTTGAACAATTGATCGACGCATTGCGGGTGCTGCCTGGCGTCGGCCAGAAGACTGCACAGCGCATGGCCTATCACCTGCTCGAGCGCGAGCGCGAAGGTGGCCAGCGTCTGGCCGAGACACTGGCATTGGCGGTGGAGCGAATCGGCCACTGCGTGCAGTGCCGCGATTTCAGCGAAACTGAGCTGTGCCCGACCTGTGCCAACGGCAGCCGCGAGCGCAGCCAGCTGTGCGTGGTCGAATCGCCGGCCGACCGCCTGGCCATCGAGAACGCCACCGGCTTCCGCGGTGTCTACTTCGTGCTGCAGGGGCGGCTGTCGCCGCTCGATGGCATCGGCCCGCGCGAGCTGGGCCTGGAGCAATTGGAGCGACGGTTGGCCGAAGGCGAGGTGCAGGAGCTGATCATCGCCACCAGCGCCACTGTCGAGGGCGAGGCCACCGCGCACTACCTGGCGCAGCTGGCGCGCGCACGCAAGGTGCAGCCGAGCCGTTTGGCGCAGGGCCTGCCACTTGGCGGTGAACTCGAATACGTCGATCGCGGCACGCTCTCGCACGCGTTCGGAACGCGCAGCGAATTCCGCGATTGAATGCCGGCCGGGCATCCCCCGGCGCGGCCGGCCTACAATGCGGATGACATCCCCGCCGAGGCCGACCATGAGCAACGAAACCCTCTTCAGCAAGATCATCCGTCGCGAGATCCCGGCCACCATCGTCTACGAGGATGACGAGGTGCTGGGCTTCAAGGACATCGCACCGCAGGCACCGGTGCACGTGCTGTTCATTCCGAAGAACGAGATCATTCCGACCCTGGATGACCTGCAGCCGTCGCAGGCGCACCTGATCGGCAAGCTGGCGCTGGCTGCCGCCGAGTACGCGCGCCGCGAGGGCTTCGCACAGGACGGCTACCGCATCGTGATGAACTGCCGCGAGCATGCCGGGCAGACCGTGTTCCATATCCACATGCACCTGCTGGCCGGTGCGCCGCTGGGGCATTTCGGTGCGCCTGGGCGTTGAAGCCCCTGTCCACGCCATGCGCGGATGAAAAAGGCCGCCCGAGGGCGGCCTTTTCCGTCATGCCTGTGCGGTGACGATCACCACCAGCCCCAGCGACCATAGCCGCCCCAGTACGGACCATACGGGCCCGGGCCCCACGGGCCATAGGGGTAGGGCACCACGTCGACCTGGCGCTGTTCCGGCCACAGGTAGATCACATCGGCCGACAGCTTGGGCAGGCGGTAGTCGTACTCGCCGATGCGGGTGTTCTGGTAGCCGTCGATCTTGCCGATGAAAGTCACGTCACGACCGGCTTCGAACACGGCCGGGTCGTAGAAGCCGGCACGGCAGGCGATGAAGCGGCCGTCGCTGGCGTCGGACGAGGTGGTGTTCGGACGGCCACTGCCATTGAGCGGGCGCGAGATGATCTGGAAGCAGGTCTCGCCCTGGCCGGGCTTGGTTTCGATGATGCGACCGCCCCAACGGACCGGCGTGCCGACCTGCTGGGTAGCGACCGAGTCGCGCGGGGAGACCAGGCTGAACTGTCCCTGCAGCGGCTTGGGGGCCGTGGCGCAGGCCGACAGGGCCAGCGTGGCCACAGCGGTGAGAAGGAACTTGGTGTTCATGGGGAGGCTCCGGAAGTCGGGCGATGCCTGCGCAGGTCCCGCAATAATGAAGCGAGGTCGGTGCAAGTTCCAGCGTAGCGCGCGTCGGCGAAACGCTGGCTGAGTGCGAGCAGGGCCGGGTCAGGGCGCTGCCGGTGCACCCGCTGGGCCCAGTCCTGTGCGGTTTCGTGCGGTTCACGGGCCAGGCCGAGGCGGGCGTAGCGCCGTCCGAGCCGGTGCCAGGCGCGCAGCAGCGGGTCGCGTTCGCGCTCGCCACGGGCCAGCAGCCAGGCCATCCACGCCAAGGCCAGCATCGTTGCCACCACGAAGCCAGCGACAAGTTGCGTGGGGCCCAGATCATCCAGCCCGAACGGCGTGAGCAGTTGCTGCTGGCGGCGTGCATCGAACGAGAGCACCAGGTCGTTCCAGCCGCGGCGCAGCCAGTCGCCCATCTGCCCCAGCTGCTGCCAGCGTTGCTGCAGTGGCGTGTCCGTACCGGCCTGCAGGCGGTCGTCCAGTGTGTCCAGGATGCGTTCCGGTGCCACGGCTGCGGTCGGGTCAACCCGTACCCAGCCGCGCTGCGGCAGCCATACCTCGGCCCAGGCATGGGCGTCCATCCGCCGCACGATCCAGTAGTCGCCAAGGCGGTTGTAGGTGCCACCGGCAAAGCCGGTCACCACCCGTGCCGGGACGCCGGCATTGCGCATCAACACCACGAAGGCCGAGCTGAAGTGTTCACAGAAGCCGGCCTTGTAGCCGAACAGGAACTCGTCGATCGGGTCGCGCCCTGCCGCAGGGGTGTCCAGCGTGTACGAGAAGTCGGTGGTGATCCACTGCAGCGCGCGGCGCACGATGGCCTCGTCATCGCTGCCAGCCTGCTGCCGCCATTGCTGCGCCAACGTGGCGGTGCGCGGGTTGAAGCCACTGGGCAACTGCAGCGCGGCCCGTCGCAGATAGGGTGACAGCGTGCTGTCGAAGCGTTGTGGTGGCGCCGAATGCAACCGCCAGCGGCTCAGCGACGCCAGTGACCGCTCGCTGCTCAGGCTCATGTCCGCATCCAGCGTGCTGCCTGCAGGCGCGCGGCTGGGCAGGTCCAGTGCCACCAGCTGGCGGCGGTCGGTGGGTTCGTAGTCGATCTGGTAGTCCCAGCCCTGCGTGCCGGCCTCGACCACGGCCGCCGGCCGTCGCTCGCTGGCGCGGTCACGTGTCCAGCGCCGGCCATCGAAGGCGGTCAGTACCGGTCCTCGCCAGTAGCGTTGCATCGGCTCGGGTACCGCGCCGAAGAACTGCACGCGCAGCGCCGGGGCATCGTCGGCCATCAGGTCCAGCCACTGGCCGGGCTCCATGCTGTCGGACAACCCCGGCGTACCCACGGCGCGCTCGGGAACACCCCACAGTGGCGTGGCCAGGCGCGGGAACAGCCAGAAGCAGGCCAATGCCAGCGGCAGGCCGATCGCCAGCAGGCGGCCAACGCCGCGCAGCTGCCCTCGCAAGGGCAGCGGCGCGGCGTGGCCTTCATCCCCGGCCAGCCGTTGCAGGGCGAGCAGCGCGCTGATCCCCGCCAGTGCGGCCAACACCGTGGTCAGTGGTCCTTGGTCGAGCAGGAACGCCGCAAACGGGGAAAACAGCGCGAACCCGAGCAGGCTGCGGGCATCGCGCCGGCTGCGCAGTTCGCTGGACTTGATCGCCAGCATCGCTGCCAGCAGGGCGCAACCGGTATCGCGCCCAGGTCGGACCATCCCCATCTGCCAGGCGATGGCACCGAGCATGGCCAGCACCAGCAGCAGGCGCACCGGCATGGGCAGCACCTTCCGCCACGACAGGACCGCAGTCACGAGCGCTGCGGCCGCGATCACGCCCGCCAGCAGGGGCGGCAACTGCAGCAGCAACGGCAACAGCGCCAACGCCGCGCTGGCCAGGGTCCAGTTGCGGGCATTGCGGTCGAGCGCGGGCGTGGTCTCAGTCATGCGGCATCAATGCCAGTGCACGCAGGCACAGGTGGTGGTGGCTGGCGCCCTGGCCTGGCCCGAACGGCGGGTGTGCAGGCAGCAGCAGGGTGTAGCGGCGGCCTTCGCGCTCGGCCATGTCGACCCATCGCGCCAAACGCGCGATGCGTGCTTCATGGCCCAGCGGGGACAGCGTGCGCCAATCGAGGATGACTTCGATGCCAACCGGCTTTTCGTACTCGCGCACCAGCAGGCTGTCGCGGCGTGCCGAGTGCTTCCACGAAATGCTGCGTGGCGCATCGCCCGCACGATAGGGCCGTAGCTGATGCAGTTCCTCGCCACTGGCATGGGCGCGCGTGTGCAGCGGATCGTTGCCGCTTTCCGGCAGTGCAGGGGCCAGCGCCTCGGGTTGCGGATAGACCAGCAGCGGTTGTTCCGGCCACACCCACGACCATGCCCGCACCAGGCCCAGTGGCTGGGTGGTGGAGAGGCGGATGCGCGGGAGCTCCAGCCAGCCGCGGCGTTCGCTGGGAACGTGCAGCTCCACTTCACCGCGGCCGTGTGCAGGCAGCGAGGTCCAGGCTTCGCTGTCACCCAGCTGCAGGTGCAGGCCGTGGCGTGCGCGCGGATCACGCAGTGACAGGTCCACGCGCAGGCGCAGTGGTTGCCCGGCAGGAACCGGCTCGGCGGAGATCGCGTCGATCTGTACGCCGGACAGCTGCAGGTGCGCGGCGATGGCGCTGGCGATCGCCGCTGCCGCCAGCAGCAGGGCCAGCAGCAACGCCGGGTTGTTGTTGTAGTTCAGTGCGCCCAGCAGCATTGCCGCCAGCAGCGCGGCGACGAACAGGCCGAAACGGGTGGGCAGCACGTAGATGCGATGGCGGTCCAGGCGCTGCGGCAGTGCTTCAGGCCTGCGCGGGCGTGCCAGCAGTTGCAGTCGTGCCCAGCGCGTGGCCACCCTCAATCCACCGCAACGGTCTGCAGGATGGCCCGTGCCAGTGCCGGCCCCGAGCTGGACTCGGCTTCGGCCACGAGGCGATGACCGGCCACCGCCACGAACAGGGTCTGCACGTCCTCGGGCACCACGTGGCCGCGGCCCAGCAGAAGTGCATGCGCCCTGGCCGCGCGCAGCAGCGCAAGGCCGGCACGCGGTGACAGGCCCACGCGCACGCCGGCGTGCTGGCGGCTGCGGGTCAGCAGGGCCTGCACGTAGTCGACCAGTGCATCGCTGGCATGGACCTGGCTGACGGCTTCACGCAGCGCGCGTACCTGGGTGTCATCCAGCTTCGGTACGGCACGTGCGATCAGGTCGCGGCGGTCTGTACCACGCAGCAGTTCGCGTTCGGCCTGCGCACTGGGGTAGCCCATCGCCAGGCGCAGCAGGAAACGATCCAGCTGCGAATCCGGCAGCGGGAAGGTACCGGACAGGTCCACCGGGTTCTGCGTGGCGATCACGAAGAACGGATCGGGCAGGGGATGGGTCTGCCCATCCAGGGTGACCTGCTGTTCGGCCATCGCCTCCAGCAGCGCGCTCTGCGTGCGCGGCGGCGCACGGTTGATCTCATCGGCCAGCAGCACGTGGGTGAACACCGGCCCCGGGTGGAACTGGAACTGGCGGCTGCCGGCCTCGTATACCGAAACGCCCAGTACATCGGCGGGCAGCAGGTCGGAGGTGAACTGCACGCGCTGGAAACTGAGGCCCAGGCTGCTGGCCAACGCATGCGCCAGCGTGGTCTTGCCCAGGCCGGGCAGATCCTCGATCAGCAGATGGCCACCGGAAAGCAGGGCGACGAAAGCCAGCCTGACTTCCGGCACCTTGCCCAGCACCAGTGCGTTTACCTGATCCTGTGCCTCCCGCAGGGCCTGGCGCAGTTGATCGGTTAGCATGCTGGGATTGGGGGACGAGGCTGGCATGATCGTCTCAGGTCTGGAATCCATTCGATTATCCATAGAGCAATGCAGGGCGAACAGCGCGCGCGGACAATATTTCTCTGGTTATGGACGCTGGTCACAGCGGCCAAGCTGGTAGTGGCTGCGCGGCTACCACTGTTTGTTGACGAGGCGTTCTATTGGCAGGAAGGCCAGCATCTGGCCGCTGCGTATTCGGACCTTCCCGGACTGACCGCGTGGTTGGCGCGCCTGGGTGTGGAGATCGGTGGCCACCATGTGCTCGCGTTGCGCCTGCCGTTCCTGGCCATCGGCGCGCTGCTGCCGTTGCTGGTGGTGCGCACGGCCACGCGCTGGTTCGGCAATGTGGCCGGTTGGCAAGCGGGCAGCCTCACGCTGTTGATGCCGTTGTCGGCGACGCTGGGCCTGCTGGCGGTGCCGGATGTGCCCATGGCACTGGCCGCGGTGATCTGCCTGCACGCCGGTGCGCGGCTGCTGCACAACGTTGATGCATCGTCGGCGATGAAGCTTGCGCTGGGCCTGTCGATCGGTGCGCTCAGTCACTACCGTTTCATCGGTGTCATCGGCGTTGGCTTCATCGCGTTGCTGGCGCTGCCGCAGGGGCGGCGCATGCTGGCCGATCCGCGCGTATGGGTCGCGCTGGCGGTGGGCGTGCTGGCGTGGCTGCCGTTGCTGGCATGGAACGCGGACAACCACGACGCCGGCCTGAAGTTCCAGGTGGTCGAGCGCCATCCCTGGACGTTCGAATGGAACGGGCTGTGGTTCCTGGTGATCCAGCCCATGCTGGTCACCCCGATCCTGTGCATGGCGATGTGGAAGGTGGCGCTGGCCGGTACCCGCAGGGGCGGCGGCACGCGCGTGCAGTGGCGCTACTTCGGCCTGGTCGGGGGCGTATCCACGCTGGGCATCTTCCTGCTGGGCTTCTTCACCGACGTCGAGCGGATCAGTTTCCATTGGCCGCTGCCGGGCTACCTGGCCCTGCTGGTGGCGGTGCCGGTGGTGCTCAACGGCTGGCCACGCTGGCTGCGGCGCACCGGCTGGTGGCTGGCGGGCGCAGGCATGGTGCTGGCGTTCGGCTATTACCTGATGGCCTCCACGCCTGCGTTGCGCGAGCAGCTGGCAGGCAGCAAGTACTACCCGCGCAATTTCGCTGGCTGGCAGCCGTTGGCGATGGCGGTGCGCGAAGAGTTGCAGCACATGCCGGCGGGCACGCGGGTGCTGGCGGGGAACTTCAAGGTGGGGGCCGAGCTGGGCTTCCAGCTCGGCAATGGCGATATCGAAGTGCTGCCGCATCCGCTCAACGACAAGCATGGGCGCACCGCGCAGCTGGCGCAGTGGGAACTGCTGCATGAGGGCAAGCGCTCGACGCCGATGCTGCTGGTGCTTTCACCCAGCGACCAGCGTTACCGCGATCTGCTGGCGCGCTATCACGCCATCTGCGGACAGGTGGGGCCGTTGCCGGCGCCGCGGGTGGTCAGCAGTGACCATGGCTTCCAGCGTTTCCTGCTGTTCCGGCTGCCGGCGCAGCGCGCGTCCGGGGCGTGCGTGACTCCGGCAATGGCGTGGCTGGATACGCCTTCCAACGGCGAAAAGGTGTCTGGCACGCTGGCGATCAAGGGATGGGCGTTCAAGGATGGTGTCGGCCTGGCACGGGTTGAGGTGCTGGTCGATGGCCGCTCGATGGGGGATGCGCGCTATGGCCGCGCATTCGACGTGCGCCAGACCTGGCCGGACAGCACCGATCCGCAGCATCCTGCGGTGGGCTTCGATGCTTCATTGGACACGAGCACGCTGGCGCCGGGACGGCATTGGCTGGGCCTGCGCCTGCACGGTCGCGATGGCAGCGTAGAGGAATGGCAGGAGCAGCCGTTCGAGGTTCGCGGGCGCTGAGGCGGAGCGCGGTCCAGGTGGTCGCGCGCCAGGTTGGTTGCGTGCTCCAGGTTGGTCGGGTGCTCCACGTTGGTAGAGTCGACTGTTAGTTGTGATCTCTCTGTACGTTGTTCATCCGGGACATCTTTGGAAAATGGTGGTTACCACACCTCTCCAGACCCCAAAGAGCCCGGATGAACCACCATAAAAATGCCCGTTTGACCGTCCATAGT